>JBAVTZ010000170.1:0-16884 GCA_049696515.1 Candidatus Cybelea sp.
GTCCATGGCTTGCATGTCGGCGGGCTCGTAATCGACGGCATCACCGTCGACAAAGACGAGCCCCGCAACATCTGAGGGATACCGGTAGGCGAACGCGCGAACGTTGTTGGCGCCGAAGGCGTGTCCCACCAAAATATAGGGTCCCCGGATGCTGGCATTGTGGAGCGCGTCGTGTAGTTCGTCGGCGATACGAACCGTCGTACGCGGCATCGGGCCGGCGTCGCTGAAACCCGCGCCCGCACGGTCGTAGCTGCACGCGCGCGCAAACCGCGCCACTCGGGGCTGCACCACCGCCCACGCCGGCGCCCAGTCTTCCCAGCCCGAATCGAAGACGACTGCGGGCGAGCCGCTCCCCATACAATAGATGTTCAATCGCGCCCCGCTCGCCGGAACGAGGATCCCGGGACGAGCGTAGATCGTATCTCCCGGAGCCGCGCTCAACGCGCTTTCTGACGCGCCAAGCAAGCAGACGATGAGCGCAAAAGCGCGCGGTTTCATGGTCGCATTTTCGGGCAGGTCCCCGCTGTCTGTCTTGAATAAAACGCACCGTATGGTTCACGGGCAAGTTTGGCCCAAACGACAGACCGCTCATGCGGGATCCTTTCTCGTCGAAGTGTTTTTCACGCCGCCCAATACGCGTGCAGCATTTCACGTTCACGAGGAAGTGACGCTCGTCGTGCCGTTAAGCGGCCTGTTCGTAGAAAACACGCTGGAAACGAGCATACGGGGAGAACCGGGGGTCGCGATTGTCGAGACGCCCGAGAGCCCGCATGAAAATATTTATAGTCCGCTGGGCGGCACGAACTTGCGGCTACGCATGAGTCCTGAGCTCGAGAAACTCGTCGCATTCGAGCCCCACGCACGGGAAGGCCACGGCCCTACCTATGAAATCGCGCGCGAGATGGCCGAACACATGGGCGACCCCGATCCTCTGCAATTGGAGTGTGCGGGTCTCGAAATGCTTGGCTTCGTTAACAATGGGCCGGAGTGGGCACCGCGGGGCCGTGTGACTTATTTGCGCGACGTAGTTGCCGATCTACGCGCGAATTTCTGCCCCGATCGAGGAATCGCAGCGATTGCCCGCAATGCGAGCGTTTCACCAGTTCGCCTGGTGCGCTCGTTCCGAAAAACCTATGGAATCAGTCTGGCGCGCTTTATGCGCGTTTTACAGATGCAACGTGCGCTCAGTCTTTTAAGCGACCCTGGACTTTCAATCAGCGCCGTCGCTGCGGAGGCAGGCTTTAGCGATCAGAGTCATATGACCCGAGCATTCGCACGCACGTACGGGCTGGCGCCGGCCGTTTTACGCCGCTCTCGGATGGCCCCTGCAGAGCCGCCTCAAGCACCGGGAAAGCGGGCGCCGGCGTAGAACCAGGCGCTCGATGGCTATCTCACAATACCGAGCGTCGCAAATACTGCGCGCATTACCGATTGCATTCGCGATCTTTCTCATCGCACGGGCTTGCTGTCTTGCCGACGATGCTGCAACCCTGGATTCGTGGAAAGATTCCTTCCATGTGGTTTGGCAGGCAGACCAATGTGAGGGAGAGTGGCAGAGCTGGAACAAGTATTGGGGGCAGGTGCACGCATTTTATTTTGGCGTGAAGGGGTACGCTGGCTGGTTCTCAGACAGTCAAAAGATCCTCGTGCGAGTCACCGACCCAAGCACAAACGCTGCGGTGGCCGCCCAGCTTACGTCGCTTGGGCGTCGGATCGGTGGGGAATGGGCCAAACAGGACACTTGCCGCAAAGTGAGGACCACCGACACGTGGATGGAGCGAGCCACCGAAGGTGGCAAGCCCGCGCTGATCACTTGGCAAGGTCAACTCAACAAAGCCGCTGCCGCTGACACCGGCAACGGAGCGTCTATCGAGGCCGCGGTGAAATCGATCAATTCCCAGCTCGACACGATCGGGGTCGCGCCGCTCTGACCGAATAGCCCCGCCGATCGCAGGCGTCGATCTTCGCGCGTCCGGCGACAAAGTCTTCGTTCAATGCGACGTCACCGGCGATCAAAAAGACCGCAAGCTGAGCCTAAACGTCCTCATCGTGGCGCCGCTCGAAAGCCTCAGCGGTGCCCGAGGTTCTCGCCAATGGCCTTTATCTAATCCGCGCTGTCAGTCACTACAGCCAAACGAAGCGCCGTCCTAGTATGTGCGGCGATAAGGGCGCCAGTAGGGACGATGCACCCAATATGCGCGACGCCCGTATACGGCCGGATAAGGCGCGTATCTGTAGCCTCCGCCAACGTAGCCGTAACCTGCGCCAACGAAGCCGAAGCCAACGCCATAGCCATAGGGATAGCCGTAGCGATAGGGGTAGCCGTAGCCGTAGCGATAGCCGTAGCCCCGGTATCCGGCTCCGTAGTAGCGGTTTCCTGGGAGCACCCGTCCCGTCGTTAGAAGTCGAGCGGTTCCAACGGAGACGTGAGCCGCCGATGCCGGCGCCGCCGCGCCGAGTAACGACCCTGCGCCCAGAGCACAGGCAAGTAAGACGTTATGGAGTTTCATTACGCTTTATTTTACATCGCTTAGGCGGAAGCTCTCGTTAGTAATGGTTAGAAGCTTCTTCGAAAAAGATGAGAGGGCGAGGCGCTTAACGTGCGCGAGCTTGGGCGGTTCTCGTAGCGCGCGCAAGTAGATCGGGGGCGTCGAGCCGCTCGCACACAGCGGCAAATCCGGCGGTGGGCCCGCGCCATTCCAACTCGTTGAAGTCCGCAAAAAGTTTCGCGTCGGTTCGAAGCGTTGCTAACACCTTGAATAACAGCGCGAGACGCTGCCGGTCGCCGAGCACTTCCGACGGGAATAGGTCGATCGCGCCATAACGTGTGAGGAGAGCGGCCGCGCCCTTTGGGCCAATGCCCGCGATGCCAGGATAGCCATCGGCGGCATCACCAACGAGCGCAAGATAGTCGGGTATCAGCTCGGGATTCACCCCAAACTTGGCTCGGACGCCGTCAGCGTCGCGGACGGCCTTGCTCCTTCGGTCGATTTGCACGACTCGATCACCGCGCACGCATTGCGAGAGATCTTTATCTGGGGTCCAAATGCAGACTTTCTCTACCCGAGAATCCTCCGAGGCGATTGCGGCCGCCGAGGCCAGGGCATCATCGGCCTCCAGCTCGATCATCGCCCAAACCGGAATCCCCATGGCTCGCAGCGCGTCTTCGAGCGGCTCGAACTGCGCGCGAAGGGCAGGATCGATCCCATCTCCCGTTTTGTAGCCGCTCCAAAGCCCGTTGCGGAAGGACTCGATAACGTGATCGGTGGCGACGCCGACGTGCGTGGCACCCTCGCCGATCATTTGCAGGACGGTATTGAGCACTCCAACAACCGCCCCGAATCGCCGCTCTTTCCCATCGGTGACGCGACGCAGTCCATAGAAATGGCGGAAGAGCTCGTAGGTTCCATCAACCAGATGAACGATCACGTTGAGATAATCGCCAGACTACCGAAGCGTCGGCGCGATTGAAAATCCGCGCAAGCTCGTGACCGGAATTGTGGACGAGCGAACATCCTCTTTCCCCCAGGGGGCTTGAGCGCAAGCCGCCAGGTGCGTTCTTCTTGCATCTGGCGGCATCGCGCTACAAACGATCGGTATACGGGTTTTCTTCAGGACTTCCTAATTGCGGATACTGACGGATTGGCCGCCCGATTGGAATGTGAATGACTTGAAATCAGGACCACCCGCCGGATAGTGCCACAAACGAAAGTCTGCGTTGCAAAACTCGTTTGAGCCGGCGACGACTTTGCCTTGCTTGTCGTTGATCGGCGTATTCTTGCGGCCGATGATGAACGGCGAAACCACGTGGGTGTAGTCGCCATCGCAGGTGTCGCCCAAAAGCACTTGCCCATGCGAGGTTAGCGTCGAACCCGATAGCGTAGCCTCGATCATACCGGACTGAAGGCCTCCTCCGACTTGCTGATCGCCGAGAGCGATGTATTTGCCGTCCCACATCGTGGAGTCCGGAGAATAGATCGTGAAGCCGCTCGCCGTCAGCGTCGTTAGAGACTTAGATCCCTTCAGCACCGCGCAGAAGGTGACGGCTTCGGATGCTTGGTTCTCGGCTACCATCACGAGGTTCCCCTTGTCGTCGTAGCCGGCGGTCCATATGTAGTGACAATCGGTTGGGTTGCTGTAGGCGACGCCTTTGCTGGAGCCCTTTGGGAAGATCGTGACGCTTCCCGGGGCGTAACTTGCTCCGAGAAAATCGGTAACCGCAAGATCGTTCGCCTTGTCAACCGAACAGCCGAAAGCATCACCGCTCGTCGTAAATGTCTTGATGGGTTGCTTACCGCCGTGAGCGTACTCGTCGACGACCCCACTGTCGGAATTCGCGATATAAACGTCGCCTTCCGCATCCACGCATTGGCCGGACGGTGCCGAGAAGCCGGTTAGCATTCCCACCTGTTTTGCGTTGCTGTAGTCGTAGACGGTCACGTCGGTTCCGTTTTGCGCGGAAACATAGAGCAGCGTTCTTTTCCGGCTCGCGAGCGGGCTCATCCACGAAGTGTGCTGTGCAGAGCTGCTCGTGCGTAGAGCGGATAGCGGCGTCAGGGAGCTCCCAGTCGCGCCGCCGCAAGCTGCCAACAGCACCAGGGTAGCGAAAAGTCCGCAACACTTAAACGTTAAGCGTTTCATCATTACCATGTGCACTCCATTCAGTAGCAATGTGGAAAGCGAAGGGATTCTCGACACGAGCGAGGAGGCCTGGTCGTGCGTTTGCAGCTTGGGTTGCTCATCGCTCGTTTAAGAAAGGACCATCCTGTATTCGGCGGGAGCGATTCTTTTTAAAGAAGAACGTGAGTGCTCACCCTGCAATCACGGATGAGGTAACAAGAGTGCCGGTAGTCGCGCGATTCAGTCGCTACGCAGCTACGGCGGCACTCTGTTGGCTGGTCGGCACGGGTGCGGCCCCTCAAGATTTGCACGTCGATGTCACGGCGCTCACCGAGCCGGCCGTGGCGGCTCGAGTCATGCCTTCGCTGGCGCGGGAACTGCTCGCGACGAGCGTGCCTGACGAGGAAACCCGCCTCGAGCTCTTCTTGGTGGCAGGTGATTCGGCGAAGGCAGATACCTTGATGGAGCGTCTCGACACGCTAAGTGCGGTGCGCGTCGAAGGCGCCTTGGCGAACAAAGACCCCGGCAGTTGGCCGGATGCGCTCGCGAGGTTCAAAGGCCGAACGTCGCTCTCGTTCAACGAGGCGATTGAGCTCGCCGTCGCGTACGCGCCTGAAACAAAGGCCGCCCCGCTTTTGATCCACCGTGACGCGCGCAAGCGCTTTATGATTCAGCGCGTTAGCATCCCATCGACGGACGGCGTCAGACTGGCCGCCATCATCGTTCGTGCGCGTGGCGCTCGCGCTCGTTTGCCGGCTGCGCTGCTCTTCGCGATTTATGCGCAACCGGATGCGGACACGTTGCGCGCCGAATATGGCGCCGCTCGCGGCTATGCGAGCGTCACCGCTTACTCTCGCGGAAAGGCCTGGGGCAGCGTAGCAATCGCTCCGTACGAATACGACGGTCGAGACGCCGATCGCGTGATCTCATGGCTCGCGAAGGAGCCTTGGAGTAACGGTGAGGTGGGCATGTATTCCGGCAGCTATAACGGATTCACCCAATGGGCGGCCGCGAAGTTTCACAATCCTGCGCTCAAGACCATCGTGCCGTATGTGGCCAACAATCCCGGCAATGGGCTGCCTATGGAAAACAACGTCTTTCTATTGGTCAACTATGCGTGGGTGTACTACGTTACCGATAATAAGTATCTCGACGACGCGGCTTACGGCAATCCTGCGTTACGCACGCTCAACGACCGCTGGTACAAGAGCGGCAGATCTTATCGCGACGTCCCGAGCATTTACGGACGCCCAAATCCGTGGCTGCAAAAGTGGCTCAACCACCCGTCCTTCGACAGCTATTGGCAATCGATGGTGCCCTACAAGGCAGACTTTTCGCGGATCAACATTCGCGTGCTTACCATGACCGGCTATTACGACGACGGCCAGGGCTCGGCGTTGAACTATCTCAAGGACCATTATGCATACGACAAGCACGCCATGCATTATCTGGTTATCGGCCCTTACGACCACTTCGGCTCGCAAGCGGCACATAAGGACGACGTCCTCCGTGGCTATTCGATCGACCCTGTCGCCCAGTTCAGCACACCAAAACTGACCTTCGATTGGTTCGACTGGATCATGCGCGGCGGCGAGAGACCGGCAATGCTCGCCAATCGCATCAACTTCGAAGTCATGGGTGCCAACGTATGGCGGCACGTTGCTTCGATCCAAGCGATGGCGACAAGGCGGCAACGATATTATCTAACTCCGAAAACTCTCTCTACGCAAGCATTGCAAAGGCCGTCGTCGTTCATGGCGCAGACCGTGAACTTCGCGGACCGCACCACCGTCAACGGCAATGACTATTATCCAAGTCCGATCCTCGGCGCAAAGCCGGATCTCTCGCGCGGGCTGGTCTTCGTGAGCGCTCCTCTTCAGCGTTCCATCGAGATTGATGGCTTTTTCTCAGGTCACCTGGAAGCAATAATCAACAAACGGGATATGGACATCGAGGCGGTACTGTATCAAATTCTCCCGAGCGGGGCAATCATGCACCTGTCCTACTTTTTGGGCCGCGCCAGCTACGGCGACGATCTCGTTACGCGCCGGCTTTTCGTTCCCGGCGAGCTTCGAACCATTGTCTTTGACCGTAGCCGTCTCGTCAGCCGGTACGTGGAAAAAGGGAGTCGTCTCATGTTGGTGCTGGACGTCGTGAAATCTCCGTTTGCCGAGATCAACTACGGGACGGGACGAGACGTCAGCCGAGAGAACATTGACGACGCCAAGGTACCGCTCAAGGTTCGATGGTCGGCTAGCAGCTACATCACCGTGCCGGTGCGGTAAGGCCTCGATTTAGTCGGTGACGAGCGCCTTGGCCTTCACATCCACGCGGTAACGCTTGCCGCTCTCCATCGCCGCCGGATTCACGTGTAAGACTTGGAACTCGCCTTTCGGGGGGCGGCGGCGATTAGCCAATCCTTTTAGCGCAGCCTCCGCTATCTCGCTCTCGGTCGGCTCGCGGCCGCCCGCCAAAGTGAGAACGCGGTGCTCGTGGTGGATCGCGCCGGTCGCCGGATCGTAGACGACGCACGCTTTGATCGACTGTACGGGAACGGTTGCGCCTGCGCGGTTCATCGAAATGCCTCCTCTCTCAACTCCACAGCCAAACCATCAGCGTCATCGTGCCTTGCTGATTGTCACCGAGGTCGAGCTCGGCCGACACGCTGGTCATGAGCGGGTCAAATGCAACCGGCGGTAGCCAATAACTTCCGCCCGATATGCCGAAGTTGTGGTCGTGGTCGGGTCCGCTCGGCGTCGTGCGTGTGCGATACTGTGTAATGCCGCCGGCGCAGAGCCCATCGCCATCGGCCTGAGATAACGAGCATTGGGCGACCGCAAGTGTTGGGGCGAAGTTCACCTGCAAACTCACCGACGAGTTCACTGCCCAGCCCCAGCTCCATGCCATGTTTTGTACGGCCATGCTGACCTCCTTAAAGTTCGATTTTCATTGCATCCAGTTGGCATCTTAGCCGCGAAGTTGTCGCAACATCGGCACCGCGGCGACCGATGGCCGGTCGCGCTGATCGACTTCGATGCGAAATCCCGGACGCTCGAAGCGGTAGTATTTTCCGGTCGCGGAGCCTTTCACGATCAGGTTGGTGCGCCCGACGTATTCGAAGATCGCGCGGGCGTGTCGAACGGTGGGCACAGTCGCGGCGATCGGGCGCGGCGGCCGGCTAAATTGAATCCTGTTCTTGCTGCAACACATTGTTGTCTACCTCACCCTCCACATAGAGTGCCGATGCGTGCTCGTGCCGCCACGTCGCCTGCTGCAGTAGGCTTGCGGCGCCCGAGAGCGCGAGCCATAAGAGTATGCGTTCCCTCCATCGTTCGCTCAGGAAGTACGCGAAAGGTAACGCGATCCAGAGCGTCAGACAATAGAAACAATCGAGGAGGCTTCCGCCAAAACCGGCACCGGCTGCGCGTCGCAGTCGCGTAAGCAAATCCCACGGCCCGTCCTCGGCATTGAGCAGGTGGGCTATGCGCCAGACGGCGAGCGCGCCGAGTGCGAACCAGTAGAAGCGCATAGCCCGTCACGTAATCGCTTTAGCTCGAGAACTTCAGGCTGATCGTTTGGAAATCTCCGTCCTGCAGCGTCGGAGAATTGTAACCGTTGGTGACGCGTTTAGCGTACCGAATGCGGAACTCGTAACAACAGTCCGGAGGTTCGTTTGAAACGCCGAACGGTTGACCATTGGTCGGCGAGGTCGTGCACCCGGAGCCACCCGGAGCGCATGGGAAATATGCCACGTCAGCGCCGCCGCTCCAGCCCTTACACCCGTAGTCGGGATCGCCGGAACCGCAGACGCCCGCCGGAGCCGGCGCTGTCAACGGATTCGAACGATATCCGCGAACGCCCGGATCGGCAATCGCGGTTTCGTTGCCATGACCGTACTCCGCATCCACGTAGTATTCGTAGAGATGACCGTTAGCGTCCGAAACGGTCGTGTTGACCTCGACGTAACCGCCCGGACCGACGTCGTAGGCGGGGCATTCGCCGGTCCCCGTTTGCGTCGCGATGGTGCCCCCCGCGGTGTACGCGGTGATGCCGGTTACCTGCTGCGTCGTGATCGCCGTGTTGTCGATCGTGAGGGTCAAAACGGCGCTCGTGTCGGGCGGCGGCGGCGGAGGCGAGGGCAGCGGCAGCGTGACGGGAGCGAACGCGGTCGTGTACGCGTTGACGGTGAGATCGACGGCTCCCACGCCGGCGCCACCGATCAGCGAGGACGAATCGGCATAGATCAATCGCTGATCGTAGGCCCAGATGATAAAGTCACTCGGCGAATGTGCCGGGAAGGCCGTTAGACCAGGCGGCGTGGGGCCATCCTGCCGCGCCTGCTGCGTGGCGTAGAGATTCGTCAGGGCGCCTTGATTGAACGGGCCCATCTGAATCGACCCCGAGAAGACGAGGTTGAAGCTGCTGTCGTAGATGTAGACGTAGTTGTAGAGGCTCGCGGAGATCGTCGCGGCGGTCGTCGGTGGCGTTCCGCTGCGCGAGGGATCGCCCGTCCAGAGCGCCGCATTGACTTGATAGTACGCGACCGTTGTATCGCCAAAGCCGCCATAGATATCGAGCGTTCCGGCAAAGGCGAGATCGCTATCGTCCGTTCCCGCGGCGCCCACGGCGTATCCACCGGTGATGTGCGCGGCGTCGGTCGGAATCAGGCCGACGCGAGTCCACGCGAATGGATCTTCGACGGGAGGCTTGGTGCAGGCACTGATCGTTTGCGCGTTCCCAACCAGCGTGACCGTGCTGTCGTTGGGGAAGCACCAGCGCGTATCGATCGCGGGATTCTCATCCACGATGACCGTGCTGCCTTGTGTTACCTCGAAGATGATGTTCGGGTTATCGCAGCACCACCACCAATAAGGGAAGATGTCGCGGATGGCCGCGTTCGAGAGCTTGCGCTGGATGAGTGCGGTGCGCGAAGCGTCCGGTGCAAAGGCCTGCCCGGCCTTGCGAGCGGCGAGGAAGCCCTGCCCTTGGATGAGCTGCGAGCCGGTCGGGCGAGTTAGAACGCTTCCGGTTTGCAGCCCCGCAAACGCACGCGTCGGCTGCTGGAGATTGCGCTCGAGCGTCTCGATAACGTGCAAGATGTCGAACTCCCACCACCACGGCCAGCAACTCCACCAGATCGGCCAACACGGCCAGCAATCGAAGCAGAACGTGCAGCTGCACCAGCAGAAGCACGCGGTGAAATTTCCGCTTGGATCGGCAAAGACCGTCACTTCCGGAGTCTGCGTAAAGCCCCAGAAGTAGAATCCGACGGACTTGACGGTGACCTGCGCGCCGGGGACGGGACAGCCGTCGGGGCCGACGATATTGCCGCTCACGCAATACCAGCGGCACCACGTCCACCACAGCCGCAAGATTTCTTTCGCCGGCGTTTCGATCGCGACGCGCAGCTCGCTGTCGGCCTTTTCGAGCGCGCCGCGTTTAAGCGGCTCGCGTTTGAGGTTCGGCAGGTGATCGAGGTGCGTGGCCATGCCGGCGGGCCCCGCCACGAGTTGCAAACTGGGGCCTTCCGCAAGCGCCTGCTGGCGCAAGAGCGGCAGATTGAACGTGCCGTCCTTTGCAAGGGGCACGTGCGCGAGCACATCGTTTCCGCGCAGCAGGTAAATCCAAATACATCGCAGGTACTCGGGCTCGATCTGGGCGAGCTTACCGGTGACTTTGATCTGTGACGACGCCATTGCAGCGAACCTCCTCTTAACGTTGATGGTGGAAGAGATGCCGGTACTATCGGCGGCTCTCGAGTTCTCGGGGTTCCAAATCGGTAAGGCGCGGGCGTGAGCGCCGCGCTAAATCGATGGAGAACTCCCCGCGGTTAAGGACGGAGGAACTTGCCGCGAGGCCAAGCCTGACCTGTGCGTGCTCCTTTACCGCTGCTTAGGCGCACTCCAACTGCTCGGTTGATACGTGGATACGGGGTGCGCTTGGCGGCTTGTGGGACTATATTAGCACCAACGACCGGCTTTGCAATAGGCAAGTCAGGCCAATCCGGATTTTACCGGCACAGCCCTGGATCTTTTGCAGATCGGGGCCGCTGAGGCGTTAGGATTCAGACTTTCCTTATAGGCTGGGCGTACTTTTCAATTCGCTTACTAGACTCGGAGACGTATATGAGTACTCGATTCCTGGTTTCGATATCGCTTGTACTTGGCGTCGCTATGGCGGGGTGCTCGTCCAACGGCAGCGGCTTCACCGCAAATCCGGCGCCGCCGACCCAGGGCGCCGCGACTGCTCACGCGAGCGTAACGACCGGTTCGGTGAACTGGTCCGAGTTCGGCTTTATCCCCTCTGGCGGCAGATTCAACCCCCACGAGCAAATGCTATCGCCGCACAACGTGAGTCGTCTCCGCAAGAAGTGGTCCTTCGTCACCGGTTGCGCTGGGTCGATCTGCGGCGGCTCATCAGCGGCGGTGGTCAACGGAGTAGTCTACGTCGGCTCGTACGACGGCAATGTCTACGCGCTGAAGGCCGCTACGGGGGCTAAGCTGTGGTCCTTCCTCACCGGTGGCCAAGTGTTCTCAACGCCGGCGGTAAAAAACGGGGTCGTTTACGTCGGCTCCAATGACCGAAACGTTTACGCTCTCAACGCCGCGACGGGGGCCAAAGTCTGGTCCTTCACCACCGGCTTCGACGTGGTTTCATCGCCGGCCGTGGCCGGCGGGGTAGTCTACGTCGGTTCCGAGGACGGCGTTGTCTACGCGCTCAAAGCTGCCAGCGGGGCAAAGCTGTGGTCGTTCGCCACACGCCTTGTCGTTGATTCGTCGCCGGCGGTGGCCAACGGGACGGTCTACATCGGCTCAGAGGATGGCAACGTGTACGCTCTCAACGCCACGACCGGGGCCAAGCTGTGGTCGTTCACTACCGGAAACGAAGTTTACTCGTCGCCGGCGGTGGCCAACGGGGTAGTCTATGTTGGCTCCGAGGATAGCAGCCTGTACGCTCTCAAAGCCGCTACGGGGGCCAAGCTCTGGTCCTTCACCACCGGCGACCTGGTGAACTCTTCACCGGCGGTGGCCAACGGAGTGGTCTACGTCGGTTCCATCGACGACAGCGTGTACGCCCTCAATGCCGCCACCGGGGCCAAGATGTGGTCCTTCGCTACCGGCAACCTCGTGCTCTCGTCGCCGGCGCTCGCTCACAACGTGGTTTACGTCGGCTCCGAAAACGGCGACGTATACGCCCTTAACGCGGCCACGGGGGCAAACTTGTGGTCCTTCCACACGGGCAATCAAGTCTTCGCATCGCCGGTAGTGGTCAACGGGGTGGTGTACGTAGGCTCTGGGGACGGCAAGATGTACGCGTTCGGGCTATAACGCTCCGCGATTGACTAGGTTAGGGATCAGCGCTCGATGCGCGCGTAATCGATGTTGATGTAGCCGTTTGGCGCGACGCCTTTAGGCTGAGTACCCACCACGATGACGACGGAATGCAGGCCCTCTGGAAGAGGGCCGCTATCGTAAGCCGCCGCCATCCTTTTCGCGCGGGCGAAAAAGGATATGCTGTGGATTTGACCATCCAGTGCAAGCGTCGCCGAGCCACCCTGTGGCCCGTCTACACCGTGAAGATAGAATCGTCGTCCGTAGAACATGATCGAAGCAGTGTCACCCGGTCTGAAGCAGCGGATGCTCGTGCCCTCATAGCGGCCGTCTCGCCGGCCCGTGACCCGTTCCCAGTGTCCGGAATATGAAAAATGATTGAGGGTGGTGCCAACCCTTCGATTGCCAACGATGACTACTTTGGGAGGCGCCGCGCGAGTTACAGCGGGCGGTGCACTCTTCGGCGAGCAAGCATTGAAGCATGTTGCGATCGCAATAGACACGATCGCAACCGAGCGACATCGAAGCACGAATTAGGCGCCGTATTGCTTTTGCAGATCTTGAATAACGGTCGTGAGAATGACGTGGAAATCTGCGTTCCGCTGGGGCCCAACATCGGGATCGGCATTGAGCTGCTGCATGACGGTAACGTGGATCGGCCGTGAGACCAAGTGCTCGAGCATGTAGCCGACGTCGAAGCGTCCATTGCTCATCGTGCCGGCCGCGACGAGCTGACCAGAGAGTTGCTTCCCGTCTTGCGCCAAACCGGGCGGTGGATCCGGCAGCTTCACGCCGGCCTGCGTCGCAGCGGCGAGCGCGTCGTCGATCGCATGATTGAAGGTAACGACGAACGCGGTCACACGCTCCTTGCCGTATCGTTGTGTGAGCGATTGCACTTCAGCATTAGTATTCGCTCCCGCGAGAACGGCCAGCAGTTTTAGCGAATCAAAATGTTGTGCCCCGCCTCCGGCCTCTACCACGGCGACGGTGAGCGGAAGATCGGGCGCTCCGAGATACCGTGTCATTTGCGTCGCCGAGACAGCCCCCGTGCACGCAAATCCAATCGAGAGTGCGATCGTGAGTAGTCTTTTCATGATTTCAGCCTAGCACAGGCTGACGAGTTACGATTGGGTCAAACAGTCCTACGGACCGGGACCTCCGGACCGATTACCCACGAAGGACCCGATGGCTGCGCCGCCGGGAAGAGCTCCCAGCGAATCGGTGACCTCAGGGCGTGCGCTTCTTCGTGAACCCGCGCTCCGTTAGCCAGATGATCATGATTTGGGGATAGCCGGGAACGAACCGCTCGGGTAGAAGCGGCTCTCCATTGTATCCGCTTCTCGAGACAATGAGTTGATGGCCGGAATTCGGGTACGTCTTGATCGTTACATCCCGATCTCCAGCCCGAGCTAGGTACTCTCGCAAATGCGTCGCTGAATCAGCTGCGTCAACGTTTCGATCGAGCACACCGTAAAGCGCCAGCGTGGGAGTCGACGAGACGCTGAGTAACGTCTGCGTTGGGTCGAAGGTCACAAATCGCCGCAGTCCGGCAATCATCGACGGGGGTGGCGGAATGGAGATGCCAAGGTCGGGCATCAACGAGTACCGGAACCACGCTTGTTTTGCGTCGAGATCGTATAGGCGTTTTGTATAAGTCCAAGAAACCGTGCCGTTCAGGGCCTGTTCGAACGCATGCCAAAGGGCTATCGCCTGCGGCGATGCGGCTTCCACATCGTGCCGGCGCATCTCTTGTTCGACTTCATAGTCTATGTTCTGCCCCAAGGATTCGGTGGGCGCACTTTTCAGGATCATGAATGCGATCGGCCGGTGGATCGATACGAGTGGCGCGGTCCAGCCCCCGTTGCTAAAACCCCAGATGCCGATCCGATGCGGATCCACGTGAGGGTCGCTACGCACTACGTCATAGATAGCCGCAACGTCATCAGCTCGCTGCCCTGGTCCGTTGAGAAACCAGTTACCGGCTGACTCGCCCACGCCACGCTGATCGTAGCTGATCACGTTGATGCCGTTGCAAACGAAGAAGGGAATGATGAAGCCCATTTCTCGGGTTTCGGGATCGTTGCCATGAATGAGGATCACGCTGGCACGTGGCCCGTCGCCCGCATAATAAAGCGAGAATCCCAGGCGTTCTTGGCCCGATCCAGTAACGCGTCGATCTTCTAAGACGCCGCATCGAATATTCGGATCATGCATCGCATGCAGATCACCCGTGCCTTGCGACGTCGAATCGAAGAAGTCGTTTGAGGCGGGATCGGGCAGCTCGTGTTCGACGCCAACGTAAATCGTATGTCCGGAGACCGTGTACGAGCCGGGGGGCAGAGTTGAAGCTTGCGCCGCCGCGCTAAGTGAGAGCCCGATTGCGAGCGCGACGATCGTTTTTGTCACGCAAGCTATACGTTCGATGCAGCGCCTTGTTTCGTCGACCGATCGTGGCGGCGCGAAAGAAGGCTATGCGGAGGTGAAGCAAGCAGGCTTCCGGAAAGCCTAGCAGTAGATGAAGTTCGCGCAGTTCGCCGTTACGGCCACAACGCTCGCACTAGCGGTGCTCGTGGGGCGCGTCACCGATGCGACAACTGGGCAGCCGCTGCCCAACGTGACGATCGCGATTGGCTCGCACCGCACGACCACCGACAAGCGCGGCGCGTATCGCCTTACGGGTTTGACGCCTGGCCACTATACGCTATCGGCCAGTTCCAACGACGTGCCCCCGCAACATCGCACTGTCGTTGTAAAGCAGAACAGCGCGCAGGCGACGCTCAACCTTGTACTCTGCAGCACGACGCTCGACTACAACTGCGCCGGCGCTGCCCCCGGGCCCGGCTAGGAGCCCTTTTCCACCCAGCGGGTGACGCGCTAGCCGGCGTCGATCTCTTGGCGCAGCGTCGCCGTCACCGTTGACCCAGCTCCTTTGGCGACGACCCGCAACTCGCGGGCGTACTGGGCAGCCAGAAAGAGTCCGCGCCCGCCTTCGCTGAGAGGATGAATCGCGCGCATCTGGACAAAGTCGAAACCCGGGCCTCGGTCGGCGACTTTGAGCAAAATATCCTCTCCCTTGCGCTCCAGCCTTATCAGGATGCCGTCACGCGCGTGCTTCAGAACGTTGGAAACGAGTTCGCTATAAACGAGATTGGCGGCGTATTTGTCGAGAGACACGCCTGCATCTTTGCGCAGCGCGTCGAGATATCGACGTTTCGCTCGCAACGCGTCGCTCGCGTCGTCGGATTCAAAATGCCAGAGGAGCCGCCAGCCGCCCATGCATTCTCTATACCCAAAAAGATGCAATTAGGCTCGCCGGCCTAACGCCGAGCGGCCGCCAGCGAGCGATCCAGCGATCGTCGAAGTAACGCAGGCCGGCTTCACGCGCCGCGCTCTGCGGATCAAGGGTTTCGGCGACCACTATCGTCGGGCTCGAGATCGACCAGCAAGGCAGAGTGGTCGGAGAGGCCGTCTAGCCGAAAGAGGTGATCGTACTCCACCGCTTTGAGCTTGGGCAAGAGTTCGGGCGATAGAAAAGCCTTGTCGATTCGCCAGCCGGCATGGCTGCGATAGGCGGGATCGCGACGATAGGGGTACCAGCTGAACTCATATTGGTCCGGATGAAGGAATGCCCACGCTTCGGTCCACTCCTGCTCAAGCTCACGGTAAAGATCGGCAGTGCTGAACTCGTCGCGGAGGCGCCCAGATCGCAGGTTGATTTCGATGTCGGTCTCATTGCGTCCCGAGTTCAGGTCACCGATGCAAACCACGCTATCACCGGCGTCGTTATGGCGTTTTGCCGCGGCGATAAGACATCGGAGATGGACGCGCTTCCGATCCTGGCCCGGGAGGTAGACCCCATAGATTTGCAGTTGCCCAAAGCGCGCAAGCAAAACGGCATTTGGATACTCGCTTTCGGGAAGACCAAACGGATTTGGCAGCGCTTCAAGAGCGAGAGATGAGGCGATTAAGACACCGTTTCCGCGCGTTGCGGGGGTGAAAGCCTGATAGCTCAGGCCGATCCGCTGGAGTTCAGCCTGCACGAGCGAACCGGCCCGAGTATCTCGGTACTCTGAAAATACAACGATGTCGGCATCCAGGTACGAAACGCGGCGTATGATCTGTGGAATGCTCTCCGCATTACCGCCCGCACGAAGATTGAGCGCCAAAATTCGCTGCGGTGCAGCCGCTTCCGTAAACCTAGTCCTCCATGCGAAGGCTTGGAGCTCGCGCGCCGCCCTGCGGCTGCGAGCCTCGAGGTTCTGCCTCCACGGTCTCCGCCGCTGGATAGTGGTCGGGTAAGAGCAAGGATGACGTGTTCTCCGTTTCTTCAGCGCCGTCGAGCAAGATCTCTACGATGCCCGTGTAGCCCTTAGGGTAGGACCGCCGAAAACTCGCCGTCGCGCCGCTGCTCAAAATCACCGGGTCGCCCGCGCCGACCTCGCGCGACAAGGCTCCTGAACGTTGAGGTTCCATCGCTCTCTTTTACCTCCATCGAGCACGAGATAAACGCTGAGTTGATTTTGTGCATTAACCGCGAGCAAGCCGCTGCAAAAGACGACCGTATTCGATCGCATCGTTTCGGGTTGCCGCACTTCGCACGATGGCGGCCTCGGAGACGAGCGTGAGGAGCAGCGCGTATGGAACGCCGTAGCGTTCTACCAAGCGCCTCGCCTCGCCGATATGTTCGCGGGCGCGTCGTTCGTCGCCGCGCCGCGCGTGACAGACCGCCAGCAGGTGGTGCGCGTCGCCGACGCCGCGTTCTACTCCCCGCGACGTGTAGCCCGATAACGCGGAGCGTGCCTCCGCGATGGCCGCGGCACCGTTACCGAGATTCGCCAACGCGGCGCCGGTCACGGCGTGCCAGCTCGGCAATTCGTTGCGCGGGCAGCCGTTTTCGGGATGGACGTATCCGAGGATCGCGAGCGCTTCGCGC
>JBAVTZ010000171.1:0-12149 GCA_049696515.1 Candidatus Cybelea sp.
GCGGCCCTCCGCCCGCGACTTTTGTGGCGTGGTGCAAAACTCCTAGTCGATGCAGGGTCCGAGAGCCGAGCCCGCTAATCGGGCGTTCCCCTAACTAATTTTGCAACGATTGGAGACCTAAAATCCAATGCAACTCGAGCCATATCTGTTCTTCGACGGCAAATGCGAAGAAGCACTAAATTTCTACAAGAACGTCTTTGGCGGTACCATTGAAGGAATCTCGCGTTGGAGCGAAATGCCGAAGGATGCCGGCGGACCGCCGGTTACGCCCGAAACTGCCAATAGAGTAATGCACGCGACCTTTAAATCACCGGGAGTTTCGTTCATGGCTTCCGATGCCAGTCCCGGCAAGATCTATGGGGAAGGGCCGATCTCATTGTCGGTCGCCACGAGTGACCTTGCCGAAGCGGAGCGCGTTTTTAACGGTCTCGCGAACGGGGGCAAGGTTGAAATGCCCATGGCGGATACGTTCTGGGGCGCCAAATTCGGCATGCTGAGCGATAAATATGGAATCGACTGGATGATCAGCTGTCGTACGGAGCAGTAACGGGAGCGAAGCGTTTGACCCGGCGGTGCGGAGCGCGTTCCGCGCCGCCACCAAATAGTGTATTATGGAGTTTGCTACGAATTGGAGGGCGAGATGGCTATGCATTCGGCTCGACTGTTCCCATTGCTCGTCGGGGCGCTGGCGCTCAGCGCGTGCGGCGGTAACGGCACGGGTTCTGCGGGGCCGGCAAATCCGCTCATTCCGCCCGAGCCAAACGCCGCGAACTCCGCGCATGGAAGCTCGTGGATGGCTCGCGACGCCGACGCGCAGGATCTCCTCTACCTGTCAAATGCCAAGGATGGGAGCGTATTCGTCTATTCCTATCCTCAGGGCAAACTAAAAGGGTGGCTGCTGAACCTGCAAGCCACTGGTCTATGTGCGGATAAAGACGGCGACGTTTTTATCCCGAGAGGAAACTCGATACTGGAATACGCCCACGGCGGTACGCAACCGTTGGCGGTATTGCGCGACTCACTCGGGGGCACCTCACAATTCTGCACGGTAGACCCCGCGACCGGGAACCTCGCCGTTTCCGGAGGCGCCCCCCACAAATACGGCGTCGCTATCTATACCAATGCCAAGGGCGACCCTCGAATATACCTGGAAAGCGAACGCGACGGTCGCTATTGGTCTAGCACCTACGACAACAAGGGAAACCTCTTCGTCGAGGTTACCGCCGGGAGCGGAAACGCCAGTAATACGCTGGTCGAGTTGCCCAACGGCGGCGCGCAGGTCAGAGACATTGCTTGGAACGGGAACCGCCCCCCGCGGGCTGGCTCGATTCAATGGGACGGCAAGTACCTGGCAGCAGAGAGTCCGGAAAGCGGTTCCGAACCGACCACGATCTTTCGTTATAACGTCAGCGGAAGGCAAGCCACCTTTTCGGGCAAGACCGCGCTTACGGGTGCCGGAAGCCCGCTCCAGTTCGCGATTCACGGCGCGCAAGTCGTAGTACCCGGTCAAGGCTCGTCGAGCTCCGGCGCGGCCGGCGTGATGCTCTACGGATACCCGGGCGGCGATCAGCCTAGGCAGATCGTCGAAGGCGCTCGCGAACCGCAGGCCGCGACCGTCAGCCCGGCTCAGCGTCGCAAAGTGGCCGTTGTCACTTACCACTACAACAACCTGCGAACGGGCTGGAACGATCAAGAGTCCGTGTTGACGGAGCAAAACGTTAACACCGGATCGTTCGGCTTACTGCACACGGTGTCGCTTGACGACCAGGTGGATACGCAACCCCTGATCGTTCCCAATGAAAAGACGACCACCGGCGTGTCGCCGGGTAAACACGACGTGGCATATGTCACGACCGAGAGCGACACCGTCTTTGCAATCGATGCCTCAAGCGGTGCGCTGCTGTTCCAGCAGAGTTTGGGCACTCCGGTTCCTACCCCGTTGGGTTGCAACAACAACGGGCCAAACGTCGGAATCGACGGAACCCCGGTCATCGACCGGCATGCCAACGCAATGTACGTCATTGCCTACACGATGCAGGGTAGCTCTCCGGCCTATTTCGTGCACGAACTCAATTTGAGCAACCTGAAGGACATCTTGCCGCCCGTCCTCGTTGCTGCGTCACACACCTTGAGCGACAGCACGACCTACACGTTTAACGCAACCTATCAGCGGCAACGGCCGGGTCTACTCGAAGCGAACGGGAACATCTATGCGGGATTCGGCAGTTTTTGCGACTTTAGCGCATCGCAGTCTCGCGGCTGGCTGCTCGGATGGCAGGCGGGGTCGCTTACGCCGCTCGCGGCGAACCGGCTGAACGATACGCAAGCTACATCGCCGGACAGCTTCTTCTTGTCGTCAATCTGGATGTCAGGGTATGGTGTCGCGGCCGATCCATCGGGGAACCTCTACTTCGTAACCGGTAATTCGGATCCGTCCGGAACGACGTATAACAGCGTCACAAATATTTCTGAGAGCGTCGCAAAGGTCAGTCCCGACCTAACCCAACTCCTCAGCTTCTTTACGCCTTCAGACGTCGGAGAACTCGACCAGGGCGATGCCGACTTCGGCTCGGGGGGTGTGCTGCTATTACCGAATGGTGCGTCGAGGCTGCCGCTCGCCGCGGCTGCCGGCAAAGAGGGAACGCTCTTCCTACTTAACCGGAAAAGCTTGGGCGGCTATACTCCGAGCGGGCCAAACCACGTTGTGGACGCGGAGAACATCGGCGGATGCTGGTGCGGTCAGTCATACTTCGACGCCGCCAGCGACTCCATTCCCCGCATCGTAGCTAGCGGCGGCAACAACGTGACGGTTTGGAAAGTTCAAAAATCTCCGGTAAAATTGGTCCAGGCGGCTTCTTCGCCCGGACTGCCCGGCGGCCAAGATCCCGGCTTTTTCACGACTGTTTCTTCGAACGGAAAGAGCCCCGGTGCCATCATTTGGGCGCTCTCGCGTCCAAATACGGTGCCTGGGAGCATCACACTTTTCGCGTTTAACGCCGAGTCTACGAGCGGTTCAACGCTCGGAACGCTCTACCAAGGCGCGGCGGGCGATTGGGAGTCAGGGGGCGGCAACGCAAATCTCGTTCCAGTCGTTGCGAATGGAAAAGTCTATGTCGCGAGCTACGAGCAGCTCGACATCTTCGGGCTCCTCGCCTCTAACCCGAAGGGAGCGGCGCCGGGAGCCCCGGTGGTTAAAGCTCCGCGCGCTACGATCGCGACTCCGCACCGAGTCAGCGGGACGCTCGTTGCGATCAGCGGCGCGCAGCTTACCTTACGCACCCGCACCGGAAAACTGGCGCGCGTTGACGACTCCGCCGCGGTTCGACACGAGCGAAGCGCGGTCTTGATCGTAGGCAAGCCGTTCGCCGCCGGGGGAACGTACGATGCACGCGGCGTTCTACACGCCTCCGTGATCGTGCGCGAAAAGCCATCGCCGGCCACATGGCCTGCCGATCGTTAGCACGACTTCCGGCGATCGCAGCCCTGGCGGCAGGTGTCGCGAGTATTGCGCTTCCAATCGCGCGCCCGAAGCCGGCATCAGCCGAGGAAAACCGCATGGCAAACGCAACGCTGCCTTCTTTCGACGGGGCCGTCGAGTGGCTCAGTTCGAAGCCGTTGACCGGCGCCGAATTGCGCGGCAAAGTCGTGCTGGTGGAATTTTGGACCTACACCTGCGTCAATTGGCTGCGGACGCTCCCTTACGTTCGCGCCTGGGCCGAGAAATATCGAGAGAAAGGCTTAGTCGTCATCGGGGTGCATACGCCTGAGTTCGGATTCGAGAAGAACCTCGATAACATTCGCCGAGCCATGAAGGAGATGCGGATCGAGTATCCGGTTGCGGTGGATAGCAACTACGCAATTTGGAATGCTTTTGGGAACCAATATTGGCCGGCAATGTATTTCATCGACGCGCAGGGCCGTATTCGTCACCATCACTTCGGCGAAGGCGATTACGAACAGTCGGAACGGACCATTCAGCAGTTGCTAGTCGAAACGGGGAACCGTGAAATCGGCAAGGGGCTGGTTTCGGTGGACCCAAAAGGCCTAGAAGTTGCGGCCGATTGGAGCGACTTGGAGTCGCCGGAGAACTTCCTCGGTTTCGAGCGGACTGAGAACTTTGCTTCGCCCGGAGGCGTGGTAGCGAACCAACGTCGCCTTTACAGCCTCCCCCCGCGGCTTAAGCTCAATGAGTGGGGATTGATCGGCGAGTGGACCATGGAGAACGAGGGCGTTGTTTTGAACGAGGCCGGCGGAAAGATCGCATACGGCTTTCACGCTCGCGACCTTAATCTCATCATGGGAGCCAGAACTCGAGGAGCTCCTGTACGATTCCGCGTGCTGATCGATGGGCAGCCGCCCGGCGCGGCCCGCGGTGGTGACGCTGACCCAAACGGCTATGGCTCAGTTACGGAGCAGCGGACATATCAGTTGATACGGCAAGCCAAGCCGATTGTCGATCGCCAGTTCGAGATCGAGTTTTTCGACCCGAACGTCGAGGCTTTCGACTTTACCTTCGGCTGACTCGCTCCGGAGGGCTACCGATCCGGGGGCGGCTTCCTTTGAAGCAAATTCCGGTGAAGCAAATTCCGGACGAGTTGGCCCCAGGGGGCTGCCGTAATTGCTCACCGGAGAGGGCAGGGGCCAGCGGCCCGGGGCTTGTTAGGAAATATTGCCCATCCCTGCAGGGAGAAAGCCGCGGAAAGTAGCACCATAGTCATCCCGGCGCCAGAAGCCGGGAGTACCTCGAGCGCAGCCTGGTTACACTGGCACCCTTTCATGAAAGAAAAAAGGAGCAATTCTTATGAGAATCTCGAGGCCGGCCGTTTACGCTTTGGGCGTAACCGCGGCCGCAGCCCTGCTTGCCGCGTGTAGCGGCGGTGGGTCGCCGTCGTCGGCGTTGGCGCCTTCGACGGGCATGAACTCTTCCTCAGTCGGGCACGTGCGCTCTCTGAAAGAGCGCATTACGCAAACGTCCCGGATTTCCAAGCCCCTCCACGTAGACCATCGCAAGTCCTGGATATCGCCGGACGCACGTCGCGCACCGCGTATCCTCTTCATCAGCGATGACGGCACCAACGACATCAACCTGTACACGATGCCTGGGATGGTGCTCAAAGGGCAGCTCACCGGCTTCGACGAGCCGCAGGGCATGTGCACCGACGCGTCTGGAAACATCTGGATAACCAACACCGGAACGCTCCAGATAATGCAGGTGTCACGCACTGGCTCGCTGCTCAAGACCTTGAACGATCCCACCGGATTCCCGGTCGGCTGCGCCGTGAACAGATCGAACAACGATCTGGCCGTCTCGAACATCATCGGCAGCCCAAGCGGCGACGGCAACGTCGTGGTTTACGCGAATTCGACGGGCACCCCGACCCAGTACTTCGACTCGACCGTATTCGAGTATTTCTTCCCGGCTTACGATAACGCCGGCAACCTCTACGTCGACGGAGAGGGCAGCTTCGGATACGCGCTCACCGAGCTTCCGGCCGGCAGCAGCACGCTGTCGACGCTCACCGTCAGCGGCGGCACCCTGTTCTTCCCGGGTGGCTTGAACTGGAACACCGGAACCAGCAGCCTGTTGCTCGGCGACCAAGAGTGCGCCGACTCAGAGGCATCGTGCATCTATTCGGCCACCGTTTCGGGCGGAACCGCAACGATCACGGGCGTCACCAACCTGAGCGACCTCTCGGGTGGTACGGCGTTTGACCTGGATCAAGGAACCATCTCTCCGCAGGGCCGCTACTTTGCGGGCGGCACCATCTCCGAAGACTCGAACCCAAGCGCCGCAAATCGCTGGGGTTTCCCGGGCGGCGGCACCCCGACCAACTTCAACGACACAACGGTCGTGGAGCCAATCGGCGCGGCCATCAGCAACAAGTAGCCTCGGCTACTTTCTGGCCATCGATTGCGGGCCCGCTTCGGCGGGCCCGTATCTTTTTTGCGCCGGCATCAATTCTTTAGCGCAACATCGAATCGGTTCTACCGGCACATTCACGAGAAAAAGGAGCGATAAAGAAAAGAAGGAGCGATTCTTATGAGACTCTCAAGGCTGATCTCTTACGCCTCGGGCGTAACCGCGGCCGCAGCCCTGCTCGCCGCATGCAGCGGCGGTGGGTCGCCATCGTCGGCATTGGCGCCTTCGACAGGCATGAACTCTTCCTCGGTCGGGCACCTACGCTCTCTGAAGGAGCGCATTACGCAGACCTCCCGGATTTCAAAGCCCCTCCACGTAGACCATCGCAAGTCCTGGATATCGCCGGATGCGCGCCGCGCACCGCGTATCCTCTTCGTCAGCGATGACGGAACCAACGACATCAACCTCTACACGATGCCCGGAATGGTGCTCAAAGGGCAGCTCACCGGCTTCGACGAGCCACAGGGCATGTGCACCGACGCGTCTGGAAACATCTGGATAACCAACACCGGAACGCTCCAGATAATGCAGGTGTCACGCACCGGTTCGCTGCTCAAGACCTTGAGTGACCCCACCGGATTCCCGGTCGGCTGCGCCGTGAACAAATCGAACAACGATCTGGCCGTCACGAACATCATCGGCAACCCAAGCGGCGACGGCAACCTCGTGGTCTACGCGAATTCCACCGGCACGCCAACGGAATACTTTGATCCAAGCGTCTCCGAGTATTTCTTCGTGACCTATGACAACCTAGGTAACCTCTTCGTCGATGGAGAGGGCTCCTCAGGATTCGCGCTCCTCGAGCTTCCGGCCGGCAGCAGCGCGCTTTCGATTGTCACCATCAGCGGCGGCCAGCTCTTCTTCCCGGGCGGCGTCAACTGGGACAGCGGGAACAGCGAGCTGGTCATCGGTGACCAGGAGTGCAGTGACGAGGCGACATCGTGCATCTATTCGGCCACCGTTTCGGGTTCCGTCGCAACGATCACGGGCGTCACGATCCTGAGCGACCCGTCGGGGAAGTCGGAGGGTGACGCGGACCAGTTGACCATCGGGCCGCAAGGCCGGTACGTTGCGGGCGGCATTATCAGCGAAGACTCGTTCCCCAGCAGCGTGGATCGCTGGGCGTTCCCGGCCGGCGGCGTGCCGACCAACTTCAATGACACCACGATCGTAGAGCCAATCGGCGCGGCCATCAGCAACAAGTAGCCCTCGGCTACTTTCTGGCCATTGACTGCGGGCCCGCTTCGGCGGGCCCGTATCTTTTTTGTGCCGGCATCAATTTTTTGGCACAGCATCGAATCGGTTCTACCGGCAATTTCACGAGAGAAAGAGGAGCAGTAAAGAAGAAAAGGAGCGATTCCTATGAGACTCTCAAGGCTGATCTTTTATGCCTCGGGCGTAACCGCGGCCGGAGCCCTGCTCGCCGCATGTAGCGGCGGTGGGTCGACCTCGTCGGCGCTGGCGCCTTCGACGGGCATGAACTCTTCCTCGGTCGGACACCTGCCATCGCTGAAGGAGCGCATGACGTCGACCTCCCTGATCTCGAAGCCCCTTCACGTAGACCACCGCAAGTCCTGGATATCGCCGGACGCACGGCGCGCGCAACGCTTACTCTACATCAGCGACGATGGCACCAACGACATCGACGTTTTCACCCTGCCCGGGCTGGTACCCAAAGGGCAGTTCACCGGCTTCGATGAGCCGCAGGGCATGTGCAACGACGCGTCTGGAAACATCTGGGTGGCCAACACCGGAACGCTCCAGATGTTGCAGCTGTCACGCACCGGCTTGCTGCTCAAGACCTTGGACGATCCCACCGGATTCCCGGTCGGCTGCGCCGTGAACAAATCGAACAACGATCTGGCCGTCGCGAACGTCATTGGCAATTCAGGCGGCGACGGCAATCTCGTGGTCTACGCGAATTCCACCGGCACGCCGACGGAATACTTTGATCCAAGCGTCCCCGAGTATCTCTTCCCGGCCTACGATACTAGCGGCGACCTCTTCGTCGACGGCGCGGACTCCTCAGGATTCGCGCTCCTCGAGCTTCCGGCCGGCAGCAGCGCGCTGTCGATTGTCACCATCAGCGGGGGTCAGGTGTTCTTCCCGGGCGGCCTCGCCTGGGACATCGCGACCAACGAGCTGGTCATAGGCGACCAGGAGTGCAGTGACGAGGCGGCATCCTGTCTATATTCGGCCACCGTTTCGGATTTCGTCGCAACGATCACGGGGGTGACGATGCTGCTCAACCCGTCGGGGCAGTCGACGGGTGACGTAGACCAGGTGACCATTGGGCCGCGAGGCCGGTACGTTGCGGGCGGCTTCATCAGCGAAGGCTCGAACCCCAGCGACGTGGCTCGCTGGGCGTTTCCGGCCGGCGGCGTGCCGACCAACTTCAATGACACCACGATCGTAGAGCCAATCGGCGCGGCCATCAGCAACAAGTAGCCTCGGGGCTAGAGTCGATAGCGCAAGCGGATCAAGGCCGTGCGCGCCATCGGGTAGGCTTCCGGTACGTATCCAGCAACCCCGTATTGCCAGGGTACGGCCGGAAGCTGGCCGTTGTTGGTGGGCACGCCATTGCCGAGCGTGTAGAGGCACTTCTTGCAGTACTGCGCGCCATAGGCTCGCTCGTAATAGAGGTTGCCTCCGGTATAACCGGGCGGCCCGATGAGATACGGATTCCCCTGAAGCTGCGTCGGTGTCGCGGTCGCAAAGAGATTCACGATATCGAGAATGGCCGTCACTCGTGATGAGAGATCCTCCTCGACGTGCAGCGATGCCAGCGTTTGCGGCGTAGTATGCAGCGTGTTGGGATCGGCGCCTTCGTTCGTCCCCAGATTTGCGATGTACGGATTCGTGGTCGCATTGTACGGACGTAAGGGATTCTTCAGGAAGTAATAGTTGAAGCCCGGATTGACGAAGTTGTCGTTGGGAACTTGCACGGGCTTGCCGTTGACGATCTCCCAGACCATCGTTCCGTTACCGTACGGATAGCCGCTCTCGTACGAGAGCATCGGCGTGACACGCAAGCGATGGCGCAAGAAGTCGAGCTCGTACGCGGCCGTCGCGGTGAAGTTCGGAACGTAGTTGGCTGGAAAGAGGTGCCCAGCAAGGATCGCCGGCGCGTTCAGATCGTTGAAGGCGAACTGATAAATGCTGGACGAGAACGTGCGATTATAGTTGGCGTTGAGGGTAAAGCCTCCGTCGTGGACCCAGAGCTCTACGCCGTGCGAGCGCAGCTCGCCCGCGTTCGTGGGGACGCCGATCGCGTTGGGGTTTTCACCGGCATTGAGGGCATTGCGAAAGTTGGTCGGCAGCACGTCGATAACGTTCTGCTCCAGTTCAGCGAAGTAGGTAAGGCGCACCTGGGTTCGCCCGCCACGTTCGTAGGAGAACGCATAATCGTCTGAAGTCTCGGGTGCCAGTGGAAAGCTCGGTATCGCACCGTTGGCGTTACCGCCGGAGTCGTCGCTGCACGCGCTCGCCGGCACGCAAGTGCGCTGAACCTCAAGCGGCAGCGGCGGGACGGAGTTGTGGTCGAAGGTCGCGCGCAATCCGTTGAGCCCGGCGAAGGTGTACGCGAGCGCGAGATGAGGGTCGATGGCGCCATCGCCGTAGATAACGGGCGGGTTGTCGCTGGTCTGTGCATGCTGACCGACGTAGCGGAGGGAGCCCATCGCCGAGAAGTCGGGCGTTACGCTCCACGTGTCGCTTACGTAAACCAGATATTGATTCAGCCGCGGAGCGGCGGTAACGATTTGCGGCACGGTTGGAACGATCTGGTAGATGCTGCTCGTATTGACGTCATATTGTGCGCCGGCGCGAAAGTCGGTTTTGTCGTTAGCCTGATCTTCAAAGTCATAGCCGATTCCGTCCTCGCGCTGGTACTGCGTCGAGTAGAGTGAGATGACCCCATCGGAGAAAGAGAGATCGTCCCACTCCGGACCGTTTGCGACCGCGCCGATCTGCGATTGGAAGAGTTGAAGCCGGCCCAGCGAGTGCTGCCAGTCGTGGACCCATTGAAGCTTCTCGACGCCGTAGGTTCCCCGAGCGATCGAAGGCGTATCGACTTGTTGATTCGGATTCGCGGGCTGGCCGGGAAAACCAGCGGTCGGGCTGTTAAAGGTTGACCACTGCAGTCCCTCGTACGGCGAATCGTACTGCTGGTATGCTGCCGCGCCGGCTAGAAAGACGGCTGACAAATCGTCTTTCGGCGTAGCGGCGAAGTGCACGTTGCCGGCGATCGCATACTGCGCACGCGTCTGAAAGCCGAGACCGTACGTGCCGATCTCGGCGGGATAGAACGTGTGACCGTCGCCATAGGGGAAGTATTCGCTGCCGCTCGTCGCTGAGAGCGCGTAACGCCAGCGCAGGTCTGGCGTCGCCGTTTGTTCGGTAAACTTCACCTGACCCAGTTGCGCACCGATTCCGTCGGCTACTTCGAGGGTTTCCGTTCCTGGATAGGTACCGGTAAGCGGCACTTCGTTGACGACGCCACCCAGGGCGTTTTGACTGACGTCACTGTAACCCCCGAGCGTAACGGTTGCGGAACCGACGCCCGCCGTGCCAAGCTGCGCGCCGACGATGTTGCCACCAGGTTCGGCGATGAGACCTTGCGGTACCGGGACCGAATCGTAATCGTAAACCGTGTCTTGCACTTTTCCGCCGCGCACGATTATGTTCGCAAACGAGTCTTGCTGGACACCCGGAACGTTTGCGATCGCCCCCTGGACGGAGTCGCGCGAGTAGTTAGCGAGTCCCGAGGAAGAGGCTTGCGGCGTGCCGGCGCGAGCCTGTTCGCCCTGTACCGTGAAGATGTCGCTCGTGCTGCCGACCGCGAACGCCGGACCCTTGGCTTCGACCTTCGCAATCTCTTTGAGCTTGGCAAGCAAGACGACGGCGATACGTGCGTGCTCGCCGGGTAGGACGACGACCGTTGCATTTGACGGCTCGAAACCGTTCGCTTCGACACTGACTGCGTACGTATCCGGAGCGACTCCGAGGATCGTGAAACGCCCGCTCGCGTCGGTCGTGGCGGCGTATCGACCCGACGGCGCCATCACCCGGATGCGCGCATTGCCGATCGGCGCGTGAGCCGTCGTAGAAACGGTTCCCAAGATCGCGCCCGTGACGAACTCGGCAGCGCCGGCGCCATGAAACGAAAACGCTAATATAAGAATGCAAAGAACGCAAGGAACGCGGCTGCTCTTCCGCATTGGAAGTGCTCCCAAGCGGCGCGTAATCGGAACACGCGTCGCGGTAGTTAAGTAAGCTAGGCTGGGGCTGGGAGCGTGCGCGGCGGCGCGCGCAGACCGTGCGACTTGATGATTTCTGGTGCGACGTGAGAGCAACTCATCTGCGGATGAGGTCGCGTCGCGTGCTTTGGTGTCGCCGAGACCGATCGGGAGATCCGCAGGAACGACGTCAAGAGCGCTGACGCTAAGACTGCGCTGCTCGCGGCGCACCGGATCGCTGTGCCGAGCATCAACCGGGCCGCGACCGCGATCGTCAGAAACGATAGGATGAGCATTGGGGCATGCACGATGACCACGGAGTTTGCGTCGAAAGGCGCCAAACCACCGAAGTGCGTTTCGTAGCCTTCCATCGCGAGGACGGTCACGCAGCTGACGACAAATGCGGCGAGAGCGTCAAGCGCACGGGCATGCACGTCGTCGAGCCTGCGCACGAGCGGATCGGCGGGAACGATGCGAGAGCCAATGATGTAAGCGGCAAGGCCAAGCGACAGCATCAAAGTGATTGCGAACGCGGGTAGCATCCCTTGGTGGTCAAGGTCTCGCGTCGTGCCGCCCAACCAGCCAAACAAGGCTGAGAACTCGGTTGCCGCGTCGCCGAGGGCGCCGGCGAGCAGCCCGACTACGAGCACGGCCCATATCCGCACCAGCGTATAGCGCATTACCGACCGACCTACGACACCGAGGGGGAACATCCCGGCCCCGCCGGCGCCGGGATGTGGCCGGCCGGATCCTTGCTTCCACCCCAGCGTCTGCCTCGCGCGAGAGATTCCCTGGGTGACCCGTCAAGTCGTGGTATGGTACGATGGCCGCTGTAACATGGCATACCAGGTGATCAAGCGCGTTGGAAAGCGCGCCTACAAATATGAGGTGACCAGCTACCGCGATCCGGCCAGCGGCAAGAGCAAAGGGCGCTGGACGTATTGCGGCCGCCACCTCGAGCCGGTCGACCTGCGGGCGCAGGCGCCCATTCC
>JBAVTZ010000172.1:0-13105 GCA_049696515.1 Candidatus Cybelea sp.
ATTGAGCCGGCCATTGCCGCCCCATACCGTAACCGTCGCAGTCCCCGCGTCCGTAACGAAGGTCTGGTTGCCATGCGATGCCTTTATTCCGGCCACATTGACGAACGGCGTCACATGGTTCGGCGCGACGCGGGGCCGCGCGGCTTGGTTCAGCCCCGCGGGGACAACTGCGACCGCCGGCGGCGGCGATTGGCCTCCGGAACAGCCAGCGAGCAACGCAACGGCGGCCGTGCAAGATAATCTGTGCATGGGATGGGCGCTCCTAAATATCTTCTTCACGTTACGGGCTCGCAGCCGGATTGACCGCGATGCCAAATGCATTTACTAAACGAGGCTCGTTGAACGACTTGACGAACCGGCCGCCAGGATACGTGTACTCTATTCGTCCGTAGGCGACGTCGGAGTGTGCGATCCAGAGATGGCGATCGTCCCGGGTCATCGCGAAACTCTCCATTTCAATTCCGGCCGACAGCTTCGTCGTCGCAATTGGGGAGCCGAGCGAACCGCCCGATGGCGGCGCGTAGGTATAGATTTCCGGAGTGAAGGTGGTAGAGTTTTGGTTCAGGATCAGGATGTTGCCGTGGACCACCTGCACCCCAGCGACGCCGGACATAGTATTCCCGACGCTAAGCGTCGTGAGCGACGTGGCCGCGCAACCGCCGGAGACTTCGCCCACGAGCGGGTTCCCGTCGCGGTCGACGCCGTCAACGAAGAGATTCCCCGAAGCGTCGAATGCCCCAGCGAACACTTCGTTCCAGTTTGGATCGCTCACATTTGCGCACGCCGACGTGGAGCCTTTCTTGTAAAAGGCCACGTCGCCGGGCCCCGACGGCGCTGTCTCGCTCATAACGCCGACGAGCCCGGCCTTGCTCACTGCAACGTCCAAGGGATACCGGCCCGGTTCGTTCAGAGTTAGGCTGACCGACTTGTACGGTTGCGAATAGACGAGCACGTCTGCATCCTGGGAGTTTGCGACGTACAGGTTCCCCGCCGAATCGGTAGTCAGGCCGAAAGGAGCGTTGATGCCTTTCTTGAGGCGCGTTTGCAAGCGCCCTTCGCCATCGAAGACGCTGACGGTATTGGCGAAGCTGTCGGAAACGATGACCTGATCGGCGCCCGGCGCGTTCGCATTCGCATCTTGGGGCACCACGCCGAGTTGAGTTAGCGCCGAACTCGGCGCATTCGTTGCCGGAGGCTGCGAGCCGCCTCCGGAGCAGCCGGCAAGCAATGCGACCGCTGCCGCGCTACGCAGAACGAAGCCTATGTACGAAGATGTGCGCATGGGACGAAGCCTTTCTAAGCCTTGCAAGGTCGGCGCCTAAAGGCCCTTTTGGCCAGGATCGAACGCGAAGCCGTACGGCAGCATGAAAGAGCCAGAATACGTCTGACGCATCCTGCCGCCTGGAAAAGTATACGACTGACCGTAGGATGTGTGGTACGCAATGTAGACGGGACAGCCGACGACCTTGCTGTTTCTCGAGACGCCAAAGTTGATGCAGTCATAGGCCGTGCTGATCGCCTTACCGGTCGGCGAGCCGGCTTCGGTGTACTCGGTGATCGTCTGTGCGGTCTGATCGTCGACCAGAAGGTTGCCGGCATTGTCCGGCTTGATGCCGCCCGGACCTCCGAGGCTGATCGGGAGTTGCGTGGCTCCGTGCTGCTTGCCGCGCGGGAATCTCACGACGCCGCCGTGGAAGCTTATGACGATCGTCGCGAACACGTTGCCTGCCGCATCACAGGTGACGCCGTCACTCTGAGTTGCCCCCGGATAGGTCAAGGCGCGCGTCGGACTGGTGGTGCCCTGAGGATAGACCTCGATAGCGGTAGAGTTGGAGCCGGCGACATAGACGGTGCCGTTCGGGCACATCGTCACGTCGAGTGGTCCGGCGTCCGGATCGTTGAGCGTATTAAATGGCATCGTCGCACCACGCGCGAATTCGAGAACATTGTTTGCGCCGCCGTTCGCGACCCAAAGGTTGCGTTTGGAGTCGACGAAGAGACCGCCCGGATTGCTGAGGCCACCGATTTGACCTTGCATGGTTCCGTTGGGGTCAAATATGGTCACGTTGTTCGCGAGGACGTCCGAGATGTATACGAGACGCGTTCGTACGTCGGGCCGCTTCATCCAGCTCGTCGTCTGCCGGCTTTGGTCCTTGGACAGGGGCGATAGAGAGTTCCCCGCTTGTTCGCTTCCTGAACAGCCGGCAAGGAGCATCGCCGTTGCGATGGTGGTGGACGCGAGGCCGGCTAGAGTGTCACGACGCATTCGATGTTCTCCCTCAAACTTGTGAGAAACTGATCACATACGCTTTCCCGGTTCCGTCCAATGCCACATTGGCCACAGGTGTCAAAACCATGTCATTTGGTGTCCCGGCGACCGCATCACCCGCAGAAGTCTAGGTAGTCGAGTTTTCTGGCGGGGAGCTGGTTCAAATGAGCGATATCCCGGTAGGAGTTGTCTATGCGGTGCACGTCGAATTTCGAGCAGCAGCCGGCGTTTGCGAGATCGACTGACTGCCTCATGACGGTAACGGCCTCGCGGTTCTCGCCCGCAGCCTCCAAACCCAAGGCGACAACTCTGCCGGCGGTGGCTACGAGTCTTTGGTTGCCCGTCCTGTTCGCCCGCTGCAGCACTTCCCGCGCTTCAACCGCTCCCTGCTTAGCGTGGCCCTGCCGAATCAGGATTTCAGCGGTCGTTAGAGGGAGATGCTGCAGTGCAGGATGCTCTTCACCCTTCGCGGATAGGCATCGGCTCCCGAACTCAGCGGCCGCACCTACGCAACCCGATTCGAGCGCGGCAACCGCGAGGTTGTTATACGTCCGAGCGACGACGCCCTTATCGTCCGTCAGCGCAACGCCACCCAGCGCTACGTCGCGGTAGCCGCGCGCCAACACGACATTGCCGCTTAGGTAGTAAACCGACGCCAACAGCGACGCCCCTTCCGCGACTACGCTCGTCCAGCCATTAGAAAGCGCGAGATGCAGCAACCTCAGCGTGTGCGCTTCCATGTCAACGGTGAACCCCTTCTGCTTCCACTCGGTAATCGCTTTCACGGTGTGCAGCGCGAAGGTTTCGTAGCAGTCTAGATCATTAAACTCTGGAGAAATGTCGTCGATGGCACAAGAAATGGCAAGCATACTTCGCAAGTCGTCCGCGTATACGAATTTCTTTGCCAACGCCAACAACAGACGCAGTATCGTCCGCGACATCCATGGGTCGGACGGCGCTTCCAGTGCGGCACGTCGCATGAGGTCACCGACCTGCATATTCCAGACCTGGGTCGTGGCGGCTTGGCCAAGAAGTATCGTCAAGAGGTACAGTGCGAGATTCAGCCGCGAGTACGAACGCGTACACGCGGTTGACTGAATGCGAGCGTTTAACTCCCCGTATGTTTTTTGGGCGTCGTGACCTCTTTTAAAGTCGTGTTGCATCAGCGCCAGGTTGCAGAGGCTGAACATGGCCGGTTCGGGAGTTAACTTTGCAACGTGTGCCCAAATGATCTCGGCAGCATCTCGCACTCGGCCGACGCGAAAAAGCGCAAGCGCTCGACCGTGCACGAGGTCGTGGAGCGACGCCGGCGTCAGATGCGCTGTTTTCGATAAGATGTGCGGTAGCGCGCGTATCCACGCTTCATGTCGCTCTCGCGCCAGCTGCCGAGGCGATATTGCGAACTCGCCCGCGAGGCTAGCTACGCTTCGGGAGCCAAGGTCACATTGCATAAGGCAGGCCGATTGACGCTTCCCTCGTTCAGACCGACCTAGACGCCTATCATCGTCATGAATGATGGTGGCAGCGCGGGCTACCCCTGCGCGAAGCTCCTGCGCGGTCAATTTGCCGCCGAGCAGATCCGGGCCCACCAATGGATTTCGAAGCAGCTGCTGATCGTCACGCAGGTGACGGAACAAGTGCTTCACGGCGACCTCGCGAGCCGCCTCAGGATCTGCTTTAGGCATGTCGTTCCCCTTCTTGATCCACCAGTCGATCAGGCCGATTGGGAACCGGACCGAACTGCGCGGCTGGCCTCGTCAAGTCTGCCAACTACTCATCTTACCGCGTTCGAGAGTCCCGGCATATGGTGAAATGATGCATACTGGGCGGGATCCCCGCCAGGCCCCCTTTGCCCGGTCTAAGCGAGCCTCTATCGACGCTACGGCAGCCGATAGGGCCCTCCGCCCGCGTCGGGGCGCGTCGGATATTTTGCGTCCTCCTCACGCCCGATGATCTGAGGCGCCCTAGTCGAAGATCACACGCGATGCAAGAACCCGATAGAGAGCAGACAGGGACGCACGATCTAACCATCTTGACGACCGAGCACTTCACGCTTCAAAGTGCGCGTCAGCTTTGTCTGCAAGATATGCAAGGGCGTTCCAGCATGTTCCTGACCATCGTGTCGGCCTCGCTCATCGCGATCGGATTTTTTGGAACCGCTACGCACTTCGGCGAAGCATTCGTGGTTTTCGTGTTGGCGCTATTGACTTCGCTATGGGTACTAGGCCTCTTCACATTTGTACGCATCCTCCAGGCTGCCGTCGAGGACGCTATCATCTCTTTCGGTATTGCCCGCATTCGCCATCGGTACACGGAAATTGCACCGAACCTCCGTGAGTTGCTCGTAAGGTCGATTCACGATGATTTCCGCGGAATAAATGCTGAGATGGGGTCGGAACAGCACTGGTGGCAGAGACTCATGCCCACGTATGTCGTCATTTCCTTCGTGACGAGCGTCGTTTCTGGCGCCCTAGTTGCGTTCGCGCTTAGCGAACTTCTCCGATTAGCTCCTCTGGCTCAGGCGGCAGCGGCGATTGCAACGTTTACAATCAACGCGCTTGGGTTTCGAATGATCGCGAGCCGGCTTTGGAGCAGCATCGATCGTGGCTTCCCTGCACGGTATCCTTCGGGTCCAGCTTAGTAGGTTTGTCCTTGAAGCGCAACTGAGAGACGGCCTCCTACCGAACCGTATGCGAGATCGATACGAATGTAATTGCGGAAGATAACGCCGACTCCAGAGTCGGCGTGCCATTGAAACGTTGGCAGCGCAAACGGTTGCGTTCCGCCACGCACCCGACTCGACGCAGTCTCGGTGAAGAACGCAAACTTGAAGATCTGTGGTAGCGCATCGTTGAGCCGGAATTCCGCGGTCGCCGCCTGAGCGTCCGTGCCGCAAAAGGCCTTGGGGTAGGCACGCACGTAGGCGCACACCAAGAAGCTGTCCGGTACGACGCCTCCGGTGCGCGATTCTGAGCCGTGCAATACCAGCGTCGACTTGCCGATCCCAACGTACTGTGCGGCATCCGCGAGGTAGGATTGATACTCGCTGGTCGAGCCGAACCAGCCCAGGGCGTCAAATGCTTCGAGCCGGTATTGCGTATGGCAATAGGGCGGATACCACTGCGACGACGGGACGGGACAGGCGTGCGAATAGCCTGCCTCGAGGACCGTGTTATGCGCCGGCGATTTGCTGGTTTGAAAGATGTACGGGGAAACTATGCCGGTGGATTGCGCCGTGGTCGACCTAGTCTCGCGAACGCCGACTTCGAACTGAGTCCCGTTGGTTGCGCTGTGCAGCAGAGCGGCCTCGGCTCCTATGTTCCAGCTGTAAATGTTGATCGCGAGCGGTTGACTCGCTCGGAACACGCCACGCCCACCGAACGTATTGACAATGACGTCCGTCTGAGTGCCTTTGACCGGATTGACCGCGATTGGTGACGTGTAGAGGATTCGAACGAGGTTTGCGCGTCGGCTGAGTTGGCTGTAACTCGAGAACGTCGAACCGCGGCTGTCGACCGGGGGCGATGTGATAATGTAGCCGAGGCCCTGAATCGGAGCCGTCAAGGGTTGGTCGGCGTAGAAGGGGTGGTCAGTGGGCTTTAGCCATTTCGCCATGACTATCCAGTGAAGCGTGGCCGTCTTCGTGGCGCTCCCTTCTCTGATGACGAGCCTCGGGATGAATCCGGGGAGCCTGCGGAGGTTTGTGAAATCGCGATTGACACCGGACTGATCGAGCAGCGAGCCCCTGCGAAGCGACAGGTAACGTCGAACCACGCTTGGAGACGTGTGACCATAGGTCTCGATCGTGACGTCTTCGATCTGCGCGCCGGTCATCGTGACCGAGACCTTGGGTGGTCCAACGGGGGCCTTCGCCAAAGCGGGCAACGGCAGAAACAGGCATTCCGCCACCAGCAAGAGTAGGGTCGAGAAAAGACGCATTTCAAAGCCCGTGACCCAATCTGATGCGGGCCAGTTTCGCTAGGCGCAACGGGACTCCGTCGGGAACGTCCCCCACACTTATGAATGTGTGGACGCGAGTGTGCGCACTTGTGGGTTTCAGCCTAGCGCTGACCGTCGCAACGGCCTCGGCGGATGCTGCGAATCCGTTCCAGGTTTCTTTTTCGCAAGAGATTCTCAACGCTCACAACAAATACCGAGAAGTCGTTGGCGTTCCGCGGCTGGTGTGGTCTGACGAACTGGCCGCTACAGCTCGAGTGTGGGCGAACGCACTCACCTCAAACCTGCAATTCGCACACGATCCCGAGTTGCAGAATCAAGGCGAGAACCTCTGGATGGGTACCGCGGGTGCCTTTTCGTTCACGCAGATGGTCGACACTTGGGGCCATGAACGGCAATATTTTCAGAACGGGGCATTCCCGAATGTTAGTACGACGGGAAGTTGGTTCGACGTCGGCCACTATTCGCAAATGGTGTGGAGGGAAACGACGAGTGTGGGATGCGCGGGCGTAACCGGCTCCGATGGCAACTATCGCCTAGTTTGCCGCTACAGCCCTCCCGGAAACATCGTCGGCGAGCAGCCCTTTTGACGCTCGTCAACGTTCCTACCGTGCCGCTTGAAGAACGACTCCGCGAAGAGGCTCGCTTCGCAATAGAGCCGCTTTATTCCGCGGCTTTGTGCCCGATTAAGCACTGCGGCATACAGATATCGTCGGCGACACCTTTCCCCGCAGGCCTCAGGAGAGCAGTAGAACCTATCGATGTGCCCGTCCGCAAGCAACTCGATCCACCCCAGAATCTGACCGTCGCTGGTAGCAACGAAGCCATCTCGGTTCAGCATGTCGGTCCGCAGTGAAGCGGTGGTCGGACCGCACGACAAAGGGAGGAGATTCACCGTAACCGCCGTTACCTTGGGCGCATGGCACAAACAGTCGAAACCTTGGTACGCGAAAACACTTACGGCGTGTTCGGCAAGGCGCGCTGCTTACTGCGGATCATCGAGTCTTGATTGTAAGGCCCGAAACCGATGCCGATATATCCGCTATTGGGGAACTGGTAGCAGATGTATTTCGGAGCCCTGCGGAGGCCCGGCTGATAGATCGGCTGCGAGACGAAGGACATATTTTGGTGTCCCTGGTCGCAGATACGGATCACCGCATTGTCGGCAACGTCGTATTTAGCCACTTGCCCATCTTCATGGAAGATCGAGCCATCGAAGCGGCTGCTCTCGCGCCGCTTGCCGTACATCTAGATTACCGCCGTTCGGGTATCGGCGCGGCGTTGGTGAGCGAGGGTTTGCAGATCTGCCAGCAGCGCGGTAAGGATGCCGTTATAGTCCTAGGCGACCCGCGGTACTACACCAGATTCGGTTTTTCTCCAGAGCTTGCTGCCGTGATAGCGAGCAAGTATTCAAGTCCCTCGTTCATGGCAATCGAACTGACGCCACACGTACTGCGAAACGCGAGAGCCTCGGTTAAATATCCTAACGCTTTCGACGACCTGGACTAAAGCGGGGCTCGGTCCAACATTAGGCGCCTTAAGCACGTAGCAAACCAAGGTTTTCGTGTGCAAGCCGCCTGGAAGCCGGAATGGCTTGCGACAGAGAGGTTCGGCGCGGCCGCGCTGAGTTCCACTACGACACAAGCGACCTGATCGAGCGCGCGCGCCGTTTGCTACAAGCTCTGGAGAAGCTGTCCTCCACAGGGCGCCGGTTGAAAGCCGTATTGAAAGCTCAGCGGGCCCGACGCCGTTAAGCTCTTACTCGGCGCCGCCATGCTTTCGGCATACGATGAAGGCGATGACAGATTAGCATGACCGTCGACAAGCGAGCCAACTGTAAATTGGGTCGGTGGCATTGACGCGCCGGCAGGCCCCGTGAAAGCCGAGGGACTCCAGAGCTGGCTCGTGGCGTAGCACGCGGGCTGCAAGAGGGCGGGAACCCAGCCTATTCCGCGCCATCTGAAGGGATTAAATGTCGTTTGGGGATCGACTCGCTGCGACGTTTCGAACGCCGAGTGAATGGTAGAGTCCGGAAGCGGCTTGGGCCCAGAATGGACGGTAAACGGAACCCTGAACGGAACGCCGGCACTCGATCGCTCTCCCGAAGCCTGTGCCGGCCGGTGAGGCGGGGCCGCAGGGCGATATACCGGTACGCCTCCGGGAGGCGCAGCTAGCGTGACGAGCGGTTGTGCGACGACGACCGCGACCGCGGCGATGAAGGCCAGAAAGCGCATCACAATACGACGGAACTTCTAGGCGCCGGTCGCAGCTCCTCGGGTGTATTTGACTTCAGAAATTCCTCATGCTCAGGTGACACGCTCGGAGAAGCGTCCAGCGTTTTCCCTAATCCCTACCAGCCACGCTTAGTACTCAACAGAGAAGGAGCAAAACCCCAATGTCCGTTAATCAATCATTACTTCGGCCGTTAGCGGCTCTCGCGGTCGCAGGTCTGCTCGCCGGCTGCGCCGGTGCCGGATCGGCCCCTCCCACCTCGCCAGGCGGCCCGATGAGCGTTTCGCCAATGCAGCCCTTGGCCAACCTAATCGATCCCGCGGCCTGCAAGAAGAACCACGGCGTTTCGCTTAAGCCATGTTCGCTGAGCCTTTCGGGGTCCAAGCCGACGGCCACGGTCACGGCAATGGGTCCCAAGGGTAGCGTTTTCACGTTTAACGATAAGGCATGCTCGATGAAAGACATCGCCACCGTAAGTAAAGACGGTAAGAAGTACCTCGCGGATTGGGGCTTCAAGTCGGGCTCGTGCACCGTCCTCTTCACCGATAAAGTCAAGGGCAAAACGATCGGCACTGCTACGTTGAGCATCAAGAACACCGCCTAAACTCAGCTGTGGTAACCCCGCAGGCTGCCACGCGGCCGCCTCGGCTACCGATCAGCCAACCGGAGACGGGCGCCCATAATGGTGCCCCTTCCCGGGTGGCGTTTCTTTTTGTGGCTCCCCCAGCTCTCTAGGGCTTTACTAGCTCGCTAAGGCGAGATTCGTCGAATATTGTGAGCGTGTTTGACCGGTAATTAGCGAGGAAAAGCGTCGCACCTAGGCCGGGGGAGAATTCCCGCGGGAACTGCCCGACCGCGATCGTACCGACCACGGCCTTTTGCGTCGCATCGATAACGGTGACGGTGCCCGATGCGGTTCCGCCGGCCCCGAACCGGTTCGAATCACCCACGAGAACGTATTTGCCGTCGCGGCTCGCTGCCACGGCCACCGGATTCGACCCGACGGGGATCGTTGCGATTCGTGCGTCAGAATCACCGGCGATCAATCTTTGGGTTGAGAACGCGGTAAGCGTATCGGAGGCACGATTCGTAACCCACGCCGTGAGTCCATCGGGTGACAGACTCATGCGCACCGGACTGCAATCGGAAGATGTCTTGGCGATTATGGAGTTCGCAGGATCGACTTCTGCTTTCTCGACGTCCACCGTAATGATCGCTCCTGGAGGATTGCTCGGTTCTCCGGTTGTCGGCATACCTTCTTCCCGGCATACCTTAGGCCAGCCGTACGCCCGTAGACCGATTTCACTGCTCGTAAAAAGGTAACGATAGTCGCGTGAAAACGCCAGCGCGATTGGAGCGTTTGCCGTGGGTATTTTACCGACGATCGCCTCGCGCTTGAATCTATTCTTACGAGCCTTCACGAGATCGATCACGGTTATTGTGTTGTTTAGTTCATCGCTCACATAGGCGAAGCGATCGTCTGGGCTTACGTTCACGTACGCGGAGCCCGGGTCGTTGTCTTCTGGGTCGCCTTTGAGGTCTTGAAGATACCCCAGAATTGCCGGTCTTCCAGCGAGGGCGGCGGCCGGATCGACGAAAGTCACGAATCCGTCGTCTGCTACCACGAGCAATTTGTTGTCATGCGTGATCGCAATGCCCGTTGGTTGAGCTTCCAGCGACACCAGGTTGGAGAATCGGTACCGGCCGCCATCGCATCGCAGCGTCGCGATGCCGCTAGCGCTTTTCGGGTTGGAACTCACGATCGAAACGAAAGCTGAACGGCCGTCGGCGGACGCGGCTACGGCGTACGGATGGCCAGGCAACGCAACGTCGTATCGCGCCGCATCGGCTCGACAACCAACAACCTGGGCGTGAACCAACGGTTGAGTCCTGGTGGGGCAGAGCGCCAACAGAGGCAGCAACGCTGCACCGAGCATGCCGAGCAACAGCGGCCGGCTAAGGTTCAACCTGATTCCTCTAAGGCAATGATTCCCCGGCTTTTGGATGATAGCACATGAAAATACGGCACGCATCAAAGTTCATCAAACTCAAGAAAGGCTCAATAAAAACGGGCTCACGGTCGACTCACGTGTGCGGCCCATATAACGGCGCAGCAACTGCACCTCAGCGCAGATTAGGCCAATACGGCCTCTTGCAATTCCTCCAGATACCGGTGCACACTTTGCACTGCACCAGCTCCCTCACCAACTGCGGAAGCCACCCGCTTCATTGAGCCAAGGCGGACATCACCGACAGCGAATATTCCCGGTAGGCTGGTCTCGAATGTCATCGGCTTACGTGCAACCGGCCAAATCCCTAAGTCGACATCATAACCAGTTGCAACGAAGCCTTTGCTGTCGCACTGAACGGTATTGGCCAGCCAGTCTGTGTACGGCATTGCTCCGATCAGCACGAAGAGCAGTTTCACTGGAATGGTTTCGACGGTATTGCTCGTGATATCCCGGATCGCCAGCCGTTCCATTAGGTCTTTACCCTCGGCGCCGACGACCGCGGCCTCGAGTCTCACCTCAATGTTGGGTGCGTGCTGAATCTGTCGCACCAGATAGTCCGACATCCCACGTTCCAGCGAGTCGCCGCGCACGACAAGTGTCACCCGGCGCGCGGAGGCTGCCAGGTGAATCGCGGCTTGCCCAGCCGAGTTGCCTCCGCCAATCACTGCCGCGCTGAAGTCGCCGATCAATCGCGTCGCACCGAAAGTGGTATAAAAAACACTCTTACCGACGAACCGCTCAACGTCGGCGACCTCGAGACGCCGGTATTTGGCCCCGGTGGCGACGATCGCGGTCGTCGCGGTGATTTCGCGTCCGTCGGACAGCATCAGGGTCTTCTTCGCGCCGCTTTCGCGCAAATGCGTCACTTCTCGAGCAAATACGAACTTTGCTCCGAAAAGCCACGCCTGCTGGTAGGCGCGCTTGGTGAGCTCCACACCGCTGATTCCACGCGGGAAGCCGAGGTAATTTCTTATGAGAGAGCTTGCGCCGGCCTGACCGCCGATCACGTTCCGCTCGATGACCAGAACTCGCAGCCCCTCTGATCCCGCGTAAACCGCCGAGGTAAGTCCGGCAGGCCCACCGCCGACCACCGCAACGTCACAAGAGAGCTCGTCTGGGGTCTCCCCAATGGCATCCATGATCTCCGCATCCGTTGGATCGGCGAGGACCGATTCGTCGAGCAAGAAGACCGCCGGCAGTGCCTTGAGTTCGACGCCGTGTTCCTCGCTGAGCCGCTTTGCCGCCGCCGACGTCGTGTGGTGAAAGCCATAGGGGATTCCGTTACGATTGAGCAGCTCGCGGATCTCATTTGATCGTGCAGAAAGTTCATCGCCGACGATGTGAATGAGCTCCATTCCTGGCCGGTGGACCTGCGTCCACTCCGCCAGGAACTCGCCAACCAGCGGATACAGATGGACTTCAGCGGGCGTCCAGGGTTTGTAAAGATAGTTGTCTAGTTGGCCTAGTGCGCAGCCCTGTAGGATCGTCGACGAGGCCGTATGGTCGCCCCAGGCCACGAGCAGAGCGCGCTTCGCCGCAGGCTCGATCGCACGGATTCGTCCGAGAAGTTCAGTGCCTGTCATCTCAGGCATCCACTGATCTGCGATGACCAATGCGATCTCTTCGCCATCCTCCTTGATCGTGGAAGCGGCGTCCAGAGCACTGCGTGCGGAAAGGTGCGGCACGACGCGGTAATCCCCGCCGAACCGCCGTGTAAGGGCGTCGAGCATCGCCGCCAGCACAGTTGGCTCGTCGTCGACCACCATGATCACAGGTCTCTCTGCCATTTAAGTCGAGTCTGACACGACGTGTTTGCGTACGACGATGGGAGTTGAGTGATCATCCCGCGCAATGGTCAAGAATTGGGCAAGACAAGCTGCGGCTGACAAAACGCTCGCGAAAACCCCCGTCATCGTGCAATGCCGGAGAGCGCCCGGTTGGGATTTGATCTGAAAATCCGGTTAGGGCGCGGTGGTAAGGCGCCATCACGGGTAGGGATGAGGATGACTAAACACTCGACTTAAGCGATAACGCGCCATGTCGATCTCCGAAAGGAGGCCACAATGCGAATCAAAAGATCGCTCTCCGCAATCATCGCTACCGTTCTCATCGCCGCTACGCCGCTCGCCGCGTCAGCGCAAGTGAGCTTTGGCGTCGGCGTCGGCTTTGGCGGTCCGGGATGGGGTGTCGGCTTCGCCGCGTATTCCCCGCCGCCGTTGCCGGTATACTCGCAGCCCCCGGCGCCCTTTCCAGGATGGCAGTGGTCCCCGGGCTACTGGGCCTGGGGAACCTACGGCTACTATTGGGTTCCGGGCTTCTGGGACGCACCGCCCGCAGTCGGTCTTTACTGGACGCCCGGTTACTGGGGCGCTGCCAATGGCGGCTTCGTTTGGAACGCGGGTTTCTGGGGCCCAACCGTCGGCTTCTACGGCGGAATTAACTACGGCTTCGGTTATTTCGGAACAGGCTTCGTCGGCGGCTTCTGGTCGGGCGGCGTCTTTAACTACAACACCGCGGTCGTCAACGTCAACCGAACGGTGATCAGGAATACGTTTGTTAATAGAACCGTCATTAGAAGAAGCGTCACCGGCCGCTCGCGCGTGAGCTTCAACGGCGGGCGCGGCGGAATCAGGGC
>JBAVTZ010000173.1:0-76617 GCA_049696515.1 Candidatus Cybelea sp.
GCCGCGATGGAAGTCGAACACTTGGGCCTCGGGCCCGAGGACCGAGTTTTCGTTCCGTCGCCGTTGGCCCACCAAACCGGCTTTCTCTATGGAATGTGGATTGCGATCCTCCTCGGCGTTCCTCAGATACTTCAGTCCGTTTGGAACGCACCGCGCGCTTTGCGCGCCCTCAACGATTGGGACGGAACGTTCGTGCAAGCGGCAACGCCCTTCTTGGCCGACCTGGTGAAGGCGGTCGAGGATGGCGAACGCCCCCCGGCGGCCCTGCGTATCTTCGTCGCGACCGGCGCCGCCGTGCCGCGCGGACTAGCCGAGCGCGCGACGCGCATTTTAGGCACGACCGTCTGCGGCGGTTGGGGCACGACTGAGTCGGGTCTTGGATCGCTCGCGGCACCCGGCGACGAACCGGCAAAGGTCTGGGGAACCGACGGGCGCGCGCTGCGTGGAATTCGGTTGCGCATCACCGACGCGAATGGCCGTATCCTCCCGGCGGGTGAAGAGGGACACTTCGAGGTTGCGTCACCCACGATGTTCGAGGGGTATGCAGACCGTCCCGAGTGGACCGCTGCCGCCTTCACTCGTGACGGTTGGTTCCGCACTGGAGATCTCGGCGTGATGGACGAGTCGGGATATGTGCGGATCACCGGCCGCGTACGCGACGTGATCAATCGCGGCGGAGAAAAAATTCCCGTCGCCGAAGTGGAACAGTTGCTCAGCGACCACCCGGCAATCGCCGACATTGCAATTGTTGCAATGCCCGACCCGCGCCTAGGCGAGCGGGCCTGCGCATTCGTCGTGCTTCGCAGCGGAGCGTCCTTCGACTTCGATCGAATGTGCCACTATCTCAATGCATGCCAGGTCGCCAAACAGTACTGGCCGGAACGGCTCGAAATCGTCGCCGAGCTCCCGCGCACCGCATCGGGTAAGGTTCAGAAGTACGTCCTGCGCGAACGCGCCCGGGGGCTGCGCCCGCACGAGCGCATCCGGGAGCGGATCTCTTGAAACAGCTCGAGCCCGCGGCCAGGTTCGACGAAGCGTCGTTTGCGGCGCTGAAGGAAGAGATCGCGGCGTACGTCGCGGGACCGGCGGAGGTTTGGGCGCGGCGCATCGAGTCGGAGCGACAGGTTCCCTCCGAACTCTGGGAGGAGCTGCGCGTACACGGTTATCTTTCGCTCGCCGCTCCTGCCGCCTATGGCGGCCGCGAGATTCCATTCGCCCGGTATTTAGAGCTCGTCGAGCTCTTCTCGATGTCGCACGCATCAATACGCATGATCGTTCACGTCGTCAACGGCACGTGGCGAGCGATGGACCGCTTCGCTAACGACGAGCAACGCCGGGCGTTCGTGCTCCGGTCGATCAAGGGGGAACTCAAGATTGCCTTCACGTTGACCGAGCCTACCGCGGGCACCGGCGCCGATCTCCGTTGCAGCGTCGTCCGGGAGGGCGAGACCTACTATTTGAGCGGCGAGAAGCACCTCATCACGTTTGGAACGATCTGCGACTACTGGCTCCTCTTCGCGCGACTTGCGGGCACGCGCGGTGCCGACGGAACCGTTGCGCTGCTCGTTGGCCGCGACTCGCCCGGCGCAACGGTCATCGCGATGGACGAATCGATGGGCGTCCGCGGCACCGATCACGCGCGCTTGATCTTCGAGCGCACGCCGGTCCCGCTTGCCAACCGTCTGGGTGAGGAAGGCGACGGTTTAGAAGTCGCACTCGGCGGATTTCTGACGCCGAGCCGCATCTCGGTCGCGATGAGCTGCGTCGGTCTTGCGCGTCGCGCCCAAGAGCTGGCCGTCGAGTACGCGCGCCAGCGTGAGACGTTTGGAAAGAAGCTTGCCGAGCGTCAGGCGATCCGCTTCATGATCGCCGAGAATGCGACCGACATCGAGGCGGCGCGCCAACTCGTGCTCTATGCCGCGCGGCAGTGGGAAGACGGTGCGGCGGATGCCCAGATGCTCTCGTCCATGTCCAAGCTTAATGCCGTCGAGATGCTGACGCGCGTGAGCGACAAGGCGCTTCAGATCCACGGCGGGATCGGATTCTGGCAGCCGAACGCGATCGAACGCGTCTATCGAGACGCGCGAGCGCAGCGCTTCGAAGAGGGAACGAACGAGATCCAAAAGACGGTGATCGCCCGCCGACTGCTCGACGAAGCGAGGACCGGCGCATGAGTCGCCGCTTTGAGCAGAGGGTCGCCCTTATCACCGGAAGCTCGCGAGGAATCGGCCGAGCCTTGGCGCTGACGCTGGCGCGCGATGGGGCAGGCGTGGTCGTCAACTACAACAGGAACGCGGATCTCGCGGCCACGACGGTGCGCGAGATCGAAGCGCTCGGCTCACCAGCGATCGCGGTACAGGCCAACATGGAGGTGGCCGACGAAATCGATTCGCTCTTCGAGCGTGTCGCAACCGAGTTCGGGCATCTCGACTATTTCGTTTCCAATGCAGCCGCGAGTTCGTTTAAAAAGATCGCCGATTTGAAAGCACATAATCTCGACCGGTCGTTCGACCTCAACGTCCGCGCCTTCGTTCTTGGCGCGCAACGGGCCGTAAAACTCATGAACCGCGGCGGGCGGATTGCGGTGCTCTCGAGCTACGGCAGCGTGCGCGCGTATCCCACCTATGCCAATCTCGGTTCGAACAAGGCGGCAATCGAGGCTTGGGTTCGGTACATGGCGGTCGAGTTCGCCCCCTCCGGCATCAACGTCAACGCGGTCAGCGGGGGGCTGATCGACACCGAATCGTGCGCGTACTTTTACGAGAACGTTCCGGGTATGGCGCCGATCGACTCGGTGTTAGCCAAAATTCCGAAGGGACGAATGGGAACCGCTCAAGAGATCGCGGACACGGTCGCCTTTCTACTCGCGCCCGAGTCGGAATACATCACCGGCCAGACGATCTGCGTGGACGGCGGTCTGAGCGTTATTGCCCCGCCCTTTTTCGACGACACGTCGTCGCCGCTAACTTTAACCTAAGGTCCTGCACCATGTTCGAGCGCGCGCTGCAAGCCGGACGGATCGGCACGCTGCGGCTTCCCAATCGCATCATCATGGGTTCGATGCACCTTGGGATCGAATCGGACGGCGGCGCCTTGGCCGCATTCTACGCGGAGCGAGCCCGCGGCGGGGCCGGCCTTATCGTTACCGGCGGGTCGGCAATCAGCCGAGTTGGCGCCGGCGGCCGTAACTACAGCTTCGTCAACGATCCCGCCAGCGCTGCGGCACTCGGCCAAGCGGCGGCAGCCGTGCATGCTGCCGGCGGACGCATCGCGTTGCAGCTTTTTCACGCTGGGCGATACGCCTTTCTCGCCTCGTTCGGTCTGCGTCCGGTTGCGCCGTCGGCGGTACCGTCGCGCTTCTCACCCGATCTTCCGCACGCACTCGGCGAGGCCGAAATTCTCGAAACGATTCGCGACTTCGTGCGCGGGGCGATTCGCGCGCGCGAGCTCGGATTCGATGCCATCGAGATCATGGCGTCGGAGGGTTACCTGCTCAACCAGTTCCTCTCGCCACTGACGAATCGGCGCCAAGATGCCTGGGGTGGCGACTTCGAACGGCGCATGAACTTTCCGCGTGCGGTACTGCGTGAGGTGCGCTCGGGCGTCGGGGACGATTTTCCGGTTATTTTTCGCATCTCGGGCGCCGACCTAATGAAAGACTCCACCACCGCCGAAGAGACGCTCGCGTTTGCGCGGGCCCTGGCAACCGATGGCGTGGACGCGCTCAATGCCGGCATCGGCTGGCACGAATCCTCGGTTCCCACCGTCCAGCAAATAGTGCCGAGCGGCGTGTGGGTGCGCTACGCGGCGGCGATCAAGTCTGCGGTCGGCGAGCTTCCGGTAATCGCCAGTAATCGCATCAATAGCCTGGCCGCGGCCGACGACGTCCTGGCCGCCGGCAGCGTGGATTTTATCTCGATGGCGCGCGCCTTTCTGGCCGATGCGGAGATCGTCGCAAAAGCCGCGCGTTCCCAAGTGGAGCTGGTTAACACGTGCATTGCCTGCAATCAGGCGTGTCTCGATCGATCGCTGCTCGACGAGCCCGTATCCTGCATGGTAAATCCGCGAGCCGCGCGCGAACGAGAGTTTCCCGAGCAACCGGCTGCGCGGGCGAGCGCGGGAAACTTTGCCGTAATCGGTGGCGGCCCGGCAGGAATGGAGAGTGCGCGCGCTCTCGCCGCTCTTGGCCATCACGTCGAGCTCTTCGAAGCGCAACCCGAGCTCGGGGGACAGTTTCGCATGGCGCGGCGCGTGCCGGGAAAACGCGATTTCGGCGAAACGATTCGCTACTTCGACCACGAGCTGGCGCGACTGGGTGTCGTAGTGCGGCTCGATCATCGCATCACCGATGCAGGCGTCTTGCGCGACTTCGACGGCATCGTACTCGCAAGCGGCGTCGTCCCACGCCGCGCGGCGCTTTCGGGCAGCGATCTCCCTCACGTTCTTTCGTACGCCGACGTCCTATTGCACGATCGCAGCGTTGGACCACGCGTAGCGATCGTGGGTGCCGGCGGAATCGGCGTCGACGTCGCGCACTACCTGAGCTTCGGCGAAGCAAACGTTGACGAGAGCTCGCGATTTCTCTACGAACAGGGGTTGGCTGCGCCTTCCGATGGCGGGCTGCTCGTAGTCGGACGCAAAGCAGTCGCGTTGCTGCGCCGCGGTTCCACGATCGGCGAGCGCATCGGCAAAACGACCCGCTGGGCCGTGATGCGGGCCTTGCGCGCGGCCGGCGTTGCGACCTACCCGAACGTGACCTACGACGCGATCGTACCCGGCGGCATTCGGATTAGGGATGCCGATGGGAAGCAGCGCTTGATCGACGCCGATACGGTCGTCATTGCCGCCGGGCAAGAACGCAACGACGCGTTGCTCCCGTCCATCGAGCAGCTGGGTATTGCGTATCGCCTCGTCGGGGGCGCGCGTGACGCGACCGAGCTCAATGCGGTGCGCGCCTTCGACGAGGGACTACAGGCTGCTCACGCGCTTTCGCGCGAGTTAGCTCAGGGCGCTAGACGCGGATGAAAACCGAGTGATGGAAAGGTCAACGCCGGAATCGGTGCCGTTTTGCCGGGACGGATCGGCGAATCCAGCTTGACTTTGGATGCAATCAATATCTCAGTGCCGACTTGCTCCGCGCTGAGTTTTCCCCAATCCCCGGCGCTCATCACCCAGCCGTTGGCGTACGTATCGTTGACGTAATTCTCGACGATGCATGCAAACCAATATTGGCCATTGGCGAGCTGCGCGAGGTAGTACTGGGCGTCGTACGCGTCGACGAATCCCTGGACGGGGTCCAAGTCCGCGAAGTTTTCAACGACCTTGGTTGATGCCTGCCCACGCCGCGAAGCGCAGTCCGAAGGCATCTTCGTCGCACCTATGACGTGAAAGTTGTCGAAGTAGAGCGTGTGCGGAAGGGGACCATGCCCGGGGTACCAGTCGGGAACCTTAACCGTTCCCGGCTTGAACGGTAACGGCTGTTTACCGCTCGACTTCACGTCAATGAAGCCGCCCTTGGCTAACGCAAAGGCTTGGGTGAGTTCGTTGAATCCGGCGGCCCGCTCGGCGAGCGTATAGATCGAGGCTTTAGCCAGCGAAACGTTGGTGGTCGAGGCGTAGTTGTCTTGGTTCTTCGCGCCGTGCAAGTTCGAAAACGAAGTCTGGCCCTCGTACGTGCCGTCGGCCGCCTCGGTGTAAGCGGTGTTCTCCGCAAAGGGGTTCTTGCCGCCCTGAGCCTGGTTGACGTAGGAGGTGTGGTTCGCAGCGGCACTCCACCGGCGCCCGGTCGTTAGCGGAAAGTCGAACGAGTTCTCACTATTGGGGTACGTATCCATCCCGGTTTCGGTGAACGAACCCTGGGCTAAGGTGAAGTTATCCGAAAAAATAATCTGGGCGATGCCTCCATTATGTTCGAGGAAGCCGATTGCCGAATTGAGATTTTCGACCGAACCGCTCTTCGATTTGATTCGTTCGAGCACTGCGTAGGTACCGGTCTTTTTGTCCAGGGCAAACTTAACGGTCGTGAGGCCGGTGTCGCTGCCCTTCTGTTTGACCGGTTTGGCAGTGGGCCCGGCCCAAGTCGTGGTCGTCCACTGGTTCGTGTACGGATAGGGAATCGTGACGGGTGCCGTAACGGGTGGCGTTGGCGACGTCAGCGGCACCGGGTTACGGAAAGCTTGCTGCTCCGTCAGCGGTAGGGAGCTCGTTCCGGTCGCGTGGCTGGAACAGGCAGCAAGTGCTACCGAAAGTCCGGCAGCAAATGTTAATCCGAGTCTGGGAAGATATCGTAGCATGGGAATACCTCCAAAATGTAGCGTACGACCTAGCGAAGATATTCCCAAAAAAATGGCGGCGTCCCTCACGGCGCCGAGCGCGCCGTCTCCTAAGTTGCGGTCTTCAAGAGCGATTGAAGCTGCAAAACGTGATTTGCGAACGCGTCGCGCCCCTCTTGGGTGAGACGGTATCGAGTGAGCGGGCGTCGATTAACGAAGCTCTTCTCCTCTTCGACGTAGCCGGCATCCAGGAGCTTCGTGAGATGAGCGCCCAGATTGCCGTTGCTCACCTCGAGCGAGCGCGCGAGTTCGGTAAAAGTGACCCAGTCGAAGTTCAGAAGCTCGGCTACGACGCCCAACCGCACCTTTGACAGCAGCAGCTCGTCCATAGTGGGTTTCGCTCAATCGCGAGCGAGCAGCTCGCTCGCTCCAAAGCCCGCGTAACCCGCCAGCATCCCGGCACCTAAAATGTACCCGGCAATATTCGATGGGGCGAAGTTGGCGACGATCAGCGAAACCACGACCAACAGGCCGGCGACCTGAGCGCGGCGGTTGCCGTGCATGCCAATGTAGAGCAGGACGATCGCCTCGGCCACGCTCCAGATCGCCGCAGCCGCGATCCCCGGAAATATTCGAAACGCCGCGACGTTGACGACGAAAGCCAGCCCTAACGTCAGCCAGAGAACGTTGAAAAACTCGCGCTGCACCAGCGAGCTTCGCTGGAGCACCCGTCGCGTCAGGCGGCCCCGCACGATGGAAAAGACGGCGCACGCGCCCAGCACCAGCGGGACCGACCAGAGTGCGGCAGGCGGCGCCAGACCCCGGTCGACGAGTTGGAAGAGGATGGTGACGAAGGCCGAGCCCACCCCCCACACCACGAAGTACTCGGCTCCCGTACAGAGCCGCTGGTGCGACTCCACCAGAATGCGGTTCACCATCTCGAGGTGATCGCGGGCCTCCGAGGCTCCTATGCTCTCCACGATCAAACCGCTCGCATTCCGAGCAAGAGTCCTGCGGCCACCACCGCGGCGACTGCCCAGACGATCGCGTTGGCCCCCGGTTCCCCTTGAAGGAGCCGCCAGAGAATCAGCATGGCCCAGCCGTAGAGCGCCCAAACGAAGAAGACTTTTCCGAGGCAGGGCTGGTAATGAGGTGCAACGGTATTCATATCTTTCTCCAGAGTAATCCATTTTATAGACTAATCTGAGTTATACTACCGCAGCCGAAGCATGTCAAGTCCGGGCGAGAGCCGCAAGCGGCGTTGACGCTGCGCCCGCTCCCTGGTATCGTACCGAAGTCATGTACGCGATCATCGAGTCCGGCGGCAAACAGTATCGTGTCGCCGAAGGCGACGTTATCCGCTGCGATTTGATCGCCAGCGAGGTCGGTTCCGACGTCACGTTCGACCGGGTCATCCTGGCTGGAACCGAGGAGGCGGTGAAGGTCGGCGCCCCCACGCTCGACGGCGCCTCCGTCTCGGGAACCGTCTTGCGGCAGGCCAAAGACAAGAAGATTATGGTCTTCCGCTACAAGCCCAAAAAGCGCGTCCGCAAGTTGAACGGTCACCGCCAGCCGTTCGCCGAAGTCAAGATCACCAAGATCACGCTGCCTTAGACTCGAGCGCCGGCATGCTCGAGGTCACCCTTTTTCGCGACCAACGCAACCACCTTAGCGGCCTTTCGGCCCGCGGCCATACCGATTTTGCCGAGCACGGCGAGGACATCGTATGCGCCGCGGTTTCGGCGATTCTCCAGGCTGCGCGGCTCGGATTGGAAGCCTATGCTGGGGAGGGACTCGATTCTCGACAGGGGCCCGGCGAACTTGGAATCGATTTGGATGAGGGCGCGCGCGCGCAGGAAAGCGTGCAAGCGATCCTCGTCACCGCAGAACTCGCGGTCGAGCATATCGCGCGCCGCTATCCGGATCATGTCCGTCTGCAGCATGAACGGGTCGGTGGAACCGTTGGAAGCGAGACTTCCGGCGGGTAAGCTACTCGGCAGAACGAAGGAGATTACACCATGTCTGAAAGCTTTCGCACGACGCCGCCTGAACAACCCTGGTCGAGTTCGGCCAATCCTGGCAACGGCTATCAAGGTCCCTTCGGAGAGCAATCTTCGCAGCATGACGAGGACAGCGGCGAAGCCGGCAAGGTCGTGCTCGTCGGAGTTCTCGGCGGACTGCTTTCAGCGGCTGGGTATTTGATCTATCGCCGTCTCCCCGACGAGCAAAAGGAGCGGCTTCACACCCAGGTTCGCACGCTCGTGCAGCAGCGAATTACCGAGATTCGCCAAAACTTCAACATCTAAAAAGCCCTGATTTAGCCCATCTCTTTGTCGCCTCGGCCTGGACTAAATTTGGGCTTTTGCCCTTGATTTTTAGATTTTGGGATCGAGCAACGATTGGTCGGGCTCGGGTTCGCGGGGCACCGGGGGCGGCGCAATCGGAGGCTCGGCGGTTTCGGCAGCGCGTTCCATTTCGCTGACAAAGGCTTGTGAGGTGCTCTGCACTTCGCGCATGAAGCGGCCAGCCTGACGCATGACCTTCGGCAAGCGATCGGGGCCAAAGAGCAAGAGCGCAAGGACCGAAACGACGAGGATGTCGGGTACCGAGAACATCGCGAGCTATGCTTCCCCGGCAGGAGCCGACTTCCGCCGCCGGCGGCTGACGTAATCCCGCTCGCCCGGAAGGGGTAACCTGCGCGACCGTGCAAGCATCACGCCCGCCCGTGAAGATCATTTACACACGCGGCAACCGCACGGAAACGCTGGCGTCGCTGGCAACGTTGCGGAAGATCCTCAACCGGTTCGTTGCGCACCGCGTCTTCTATGAAGTCTCGAGCCGCAGCAAACGCGGTCACGAGTTCTTTTCTACCAAGAACGTTTTCGTAGTCGGGCTTATCGAAGTAACCAACCTCGAACACCTCAAGATTCTGATCTTCGACGCCCATAGTCAGGCGCATTCGATCGAAATTCTCAATCCGCAGACGATGCGCATCTACGACGAGTTGCCCGGGCGAGGGTTTGCCGTCTCCTTCATCAGTGAGAGCCCTAACGACGCCGAGACACGCTGCTACATTCGCGACGAGGGCGAAGATGGCGATCGAATCCACGAAAAGACCGGGCTTGAGAAGATCACGCTGCCACAACTCTTCGAATACCTCGAGGAGATCACTACCGCCGAATCGGCCGGCAAAAACTCGCCGCGTTAGCGCGCTTTGCGCTGTTCCAGGCGCTGCGCTTGACGGAGCGACCTCACCGCCTCGTCAATCCGGCCGGCGCGTTTGTAGGCCACCCCGAGATTTAGGTAGGCGATCGCGTACTCGCGGTCGCTAGCGATCGCGCGTTCGTAGTGAACGATTGCCGTCTCAACCTCGCCATCTTCGAGCAACAAATTGCCGAGGTTCGTCAACGCTGGCGGATAATCGCCGACCTCGTCGAGCGCGGCCGTAAAATCGGCCTGAGCGAGCTCACTCAGTTCCAAGCCGATGCGCGCGACGCCGCGCTTATTGAGCAGAAAGGCGCGCTCGGTAGGGCTAAGCGACTGCTGCAGCAGCTCGGTGAACGCCGTCTCGGCGCTCGCGAACTCGCGGCGATCGAGCGCCTTCAGCGCGCAAGCAAATCGTTCTTTGCCCCGGAACACTCCTCTACCATGTTCACGATTGACGTCGTCACGCTTTTTCCGGAGGTTTTTGCCCCGTTCGTTGGCCTTTCGATCCTCGGCCGCGCGGTCGAGAGCAGCGTCGCGAGCGTGCGCTACCACCATCTGCTTGACGAACTCGCAGACGGCGAGCGGGCCGACGATGCGCCCTTCGGCGGGGGCGCGGGGATGGTGTTGCGCATCGAGCCGATCGCACGAATCCTCGACCGCATCACGAGCGAGAGCCCCGACGACGAGCGACGTGCGATCGTGGTTCCAAGCCCGAGCGGAGAGCCGTTTGCCCAGGCTCAAGCCGAGCGCTGGGCGAGCCTGGACCGCCTGATTATCGTCTGCGGTCACTACGAAGGCATTGATGACCGGCTAGCCGCGCTCTACCCGGTGGAGGAGTGGTCGCTGGGGGATTTCGTGCTCACGGGCGGCGAGATTCCAGCCCTGGCATTCATGGATGCGACGATCCGGTTGGTGACCGGAGCGCTACGCCCCGAATCCCTGGAAAGCGAGTCATTCGCTGCCGGTATGCTCGACTACCCAAGCTTCACCCGGCCGGCGACCTTTCGTGGGGTCGACGTCCCGGCGGTACTGCTTTCGGGCAACCACGCCAAGATCGCCCAATGGCGGCGCGAGCAGTCGCGCCTTCGCACCGCCGCCCGTCGCCGCGACCTCCTCGGCAACGCCTTGCACCGCGAGGAAGGGCCATGTTAGGATACGGTGGTTGTGCCGGGCTCCTGCCCGGCTATTCGTTGCGCGCTACCCCCTCCGATCGACCGCCTACCGTGCTCCTTCGGCCAGCCCTTCGACACCGCTCAGGATGAAAGTATGAACGTCATCGATGTCCTCAATCGCGATCAGCTTAAAGAGGCCGTCCCCAAGTTTCGAGCCGGGGATACGGTAAAAGTCTATTCCAAAGTCGTCGAGGGCGGCAAAGAACGCACTCAGATGTTCGAAGGCGTCGTCATCGTTCGCAAGGGCGGCGGCGCGGCCGAGTCGATCACCGTCCGTCGCATCGCTCACGGGGTTGGCGTCGAGAAGACCTTCCTTTTGCACAGTCCCCGCGTCGAGCGCATTGAGGTCGGTAAGCGAGGCGTCGTCGCTCGCAGCCGCCTTTACTACTTGAGCGAGAAGGTCGGAAAAGCCGCCCGAATCAAGGAAAAGAAAGTCAAAGGGCCTGACTCGCCGCTCTGACACCATTGCAGCTGATAGGGCTACTCTGCGTCTTCACGATGGCGCGATTCGCACTATCGGCCAAGCCGTTCGCGAGCCCCAAAGCATACGCGCCGGCTGCTGCGGCCCGCAGTTACCTCGACGCACTGATCGTCGCCGGACTGATCGCGCTCTTTCTGGTCACCTTCGTGATTCGCACGTTCTACATTCCATCGGTCTCGATGGTTCCGACGTTGCGGGTTCGCGACATTCTTCTGGTAGATGAAATCGCATATCGTTTTCACCGGCCCGCCTCCGGAGAGATCGCCGTCTTCACCCCGCCGGTCGAATCGGGCGGCAACGATTTCGTGAAGCGCGTCATCGGCGTCCCGGGAGACGCCATAAGAATTTTCAACGGGACCGTCTACCGGAATGGCGCACCGCTGCACGAACCATACGAGAACCAGCCGCCGAGCTACAATTTGGCGATTCGGGATTACGGTATCTACGTCGACGGCAGTTCGCTCGATCCGCGAGTGGCAAACGTCCCTCCGCGCGGGCTCTGGCAGCTTCCGGACCGCGTACCGGAGGGTTTCTATTTCGTGCTCGGCGACAATCGTAACTACTCGGACGACTCGCACGTTTGGGGATTCGCCCAGACAAGCGGAGTTTTCGCCGGCGGCCCTTTAGCCGCGAAGAAGGTGCGCGCGCACTTTGTGGGCAGGGCCTTCCTGATTCTTTGGCCACTGGACCGCCTCAGCGTTTTGGAGAGATAGCAGAATATGACGCCGTATGAGTTGCTTGCAATCGTAGCGGTGATCGGCGCCGCGCGGGCGATCCTCTCATTGCGTCCGGTGGTTGCGGTCTCCTCAGGCCGCAGCACTTCCATTGCCCGAGAGTTTCTCGATCCGTTCATCATCGCCGGCATCGCAGCCTGGATTCTTATTACCTTCGTCGCCCGGACCTACTACATTCCATCGGGTTCGATGCTCCCGACGCTGCAGATCCACGACGTTTTGCTGGTGGACAAGTTCGAATACCGCTTCCGCGCGCCGCGCGAAGGCGACATCGTGGTTTTTCCACCCCCGGTTCCGACGCCCGACGATTTCATCAAGCGGGTAATCGGTCGTCCCGGCGACACCTTGCGCATAGCCGGCGGCACCGTTTTCGTCAACGGCAAGGGACTCATCGAGCCATACGTGGCTGAAAAGCCGGCCTACGCCTTAGAGGTGCGCAACTACGGGATCTGGGTAAGCTATGGTGCGAGCTGGCAACGCCTCGATCCCAGCACCGCCAACGTTCCGCCGGCGTCACTTTGGACCGCGCCCGATCGCATTCCGCCCCACTGCTACATCATGCTCGGGGACAATCGCAACGACTCCGAGGACTCGCACATCTGGGGATTCGCGCAAGACGCCGGACGCTTTGCAAGCGGGCAGCGCGCGGGGGGACGGGGCGGCTTTACCGGGCACGCCTTTCTTATCTTTTGGCCTCCCTCGCAAGCCAAGATTCTTTAGGACGCTAAGCGAAGTCGGACCACGTGGTCCGCTTCTTGCGATGGAGAACGGTTGCGAACCTGGCGCTGCAGCTCACCGTGCTCGCATTGTTGGTCGCTGCCTTCTTCGTACGCTTGCCTCAAGTCTCGGGTCTGTCAATGGAGCCGCACATACGTTCCGGTGAATACGTCGTGATTAACACCTTCGCATATCGAATCGGCGTTCCGCGACGCGGCGAAATCGTGGCTTTTCGCCACGAGGGCGATGCGCGCGCGGTCTTCATCAAGCGCGTCATCGGCACACCCGGCGACCACATTCGAATCGATCGCGGTCAAGTCTCCGTTAACGGCAGCAAGCTCGTGGAGCTGTACGTGCAGCACCCCGACGATCGTAGTTTCGCCGAGCTCGTCGTGCCGCCGCGCTCGGTTTACGTGCTTGGCGATAACCGAGCCGACAGTGAAGACTCGCGTCTCTTCGGCCCGGTGGGCGACGAACGTTTGATCGGCCGCGCAATTGCCGGTATCTGGCCGCCCCGCATGTTGGGCGGGCTATGACCGTTTTCTAGAATCGCTGGGAACTGGTGGATTTGGAGTTGGAGCGGCAGGTTCAATGGTATCCCGGTCACATGGCAAAGGCGGCGCGCCGAATCCGCGAGTTTCTGCGCTCCATCGACATCGTGGTTGAGGTCGTTGATGCACGCATTCCCAGCAGCGGGCGCAACCCGCTGCTCGACGAGCTTGCCGCCAAGCGAATTCGCGTCATCGCGTTGAATCGCGAGGACTTGGCCGATCCCGCCACGACCAAACGATGGCTGGATGAATTCTCACATCAGGGAGCCACTGCAGTTGCCGTCGACGGGCGAGCCAAGCGCAACGCGGCGCGCGTTGCCGCCGCGCTCAGCGCGGCAGCAGCCCACCAAGCGTCATCGGCCGGGATCTCGCGCGCCATGATCGTTGGGCTGCCCAACTCCGGGAAATCAACGATCGTCAACGCCCTCCTCCGGCGAGCGGCCGCGAAGACGGAGGACCGCGCCGGCGTAACCCGGCAGATGCAATGGTTTCGTCTCTCGCCTAACGTGGAGCTGATGGACACGCCAGGCGTGCTTCCGCCCAAGATTCCTACCGCCGCCGCTCAATGGAAGCTAGCGATCTGCGGCGCGGTACCGCGCGACCGCTACGATCCCCAGGAAGTGGCCGCTGCGTTCCATAGCTGGCTCCTGGCTTGCAGGCCCCACACCAACGTGCCCGACCTGCAAAGTTTCGCGGCCGCGCGCGGATTTATGCGCCGCGGCGGGCAGGTCGATTATCACAACGCGGCTCAGTCGTATATTCGTGAGTTCAACGACGGCGGGTTCGGGCGGATTTCGCTAGAGGTTCCCGGTGACGCCGAAACAGCGTAAGGCCAAGAGCGCCTACGAGCGCGAACGGCGGCGCTTGCACCGCTTGCATCGCTTTGAGTACGCGGCCCGCGACCAAGGATTCAGCCTCGTGGGCGGAATCGACGAGGTCGGGCGCGGCCCGCTCGCCGGCCCCGTGGTAGCCGCCTGCGTCGTGGCGTCGCAGCCGCTCTTCATCAAGGGGTTGAACGATTCAAAACAGGTTCGCCCACAAGCCCGAGCCGAAATCGCCGAGGTGATCAAGGTGCGCGCGACGGCGTGGGCGGTGGGCAGCGCGTGCGTCGCCGAGATCGATCGCCTGAATATCTATTGGGCGAGCATCCTCGCTATGGAGCGTGCGATTGCCGCGCTCACATCCGCGCCGGAGTACTTGATTACGGATGCGGTACGAATTCGATCCTTCTTGGGACCGCAGGAGCCCCTAATTCGTGGCGATGCGCGCTGTGCGGTCGTCGCGGCCGCATCGATTGTGGCGAAAGTCTTCCGTGACGCGCTGATGGTCGACCTCGATAAAGAAGACTCGCGCTACGGCTACGCGTTCCATAAAGGCTATTCGACGCCTCACCATCTCGAAGCGTTGCGCGTTCACGGCCCGAGCATCCACCATCGGGCAAACTGGGCGCGCGTACGCGACGCGCAACTCGCGCTCGGCTTGGACTCGTTGGAAGCGCTCGAAGCGTACGCCGATCACGCCGCCCAGGAATACGATGCGCCAGCCCCCGGATAGCAGTGCAAAGGGGCGGATCGGCGAGGATCGAGCGACCAGCTACCTCGCGGCTTGCGGCTATCGCGTGCTCGCACGCAACGTGCGCGTTCCGGGCGGCGAGATCGACGCCGTCTGCCTCGATGGACCAACACTCGTGATCGTTGAAGTTAAAGCCCGCGATTCCCGAAAATTTGGCTCCGCGTTGCGTGCGGTCGACGCTCGCAAACGCGCGACGCTCCGCCGAATCGCTGCAGATTACGCGCAGATCGTGGCGCCATCCGCCAAGATACGATTCGACGTCGTCACCTTGGACGGCCAACACCTGACCCTGCATCGAAACGCCTTTTAGGAGCGTTCACTACTTGACGACCGCGACATCCGAGGCACGCCACCAGTCGTGATCAGCACCAAGAAGGAGCTGCGCCGCACCGTCACTCCGTGGGGCTCCTTTTCTTGGGGCTATTCCGACGTCGGCGCGGATATTTTCGTCGGGCTGGGATTGGTGCTGGCTTGGGCCGCCGGCGCCTCCAACGTCGCTTTTCTCTTTGCCGGAGTCGTCTACGTCTGCATCGGGCTAGCGTACACCGAGCTGGCGGCGACCTATCCGGTAGCCGGCGGCGGCCAGTACTTCGTGATGCGCGGGCTTGGCGATATCTTTGGTTTTATCGCCGGCTGGGCGGTGCTGCTCGACTTTACGATCGACATCACGCTCTTCGCTTGGACTTCGGTCGATTATTCCAGCCAACTTCTGCCGGCACTGGTCAATTCGACCAATCCCTGGCTCCACTTTATTGTAGTGCTGGGTCTCGTCATCGGGCTCTGCCTGCTCAACGTGCGAGGCGTGCGCGAAAGCACCGCGTTTAACGGCGTCATCTCGGCAATCGACGTGATCAGCGAGAGCTGCATCCTTTGCTTGGGATTCCTCTTTGCATTTCGGCCGCAGCTGCTGATCCATACCATGCAATTCCACTGGCCGTCCTCGCATTCACTGATGCTCGGCACGTCGCTCGCGATCATTTCGTTCGTCGGCCTCGAATCGATCTCGCAGGCGGCGCAGGAGACGCAGCGCCCGGCCTCGATCATTCCGCGCACTTCTGTCGCATTAATTCTTACGATCCTGATTTTTGCGCTGGCGTACTCCAATCTGGCGCTCGGCCTACAGCCTTGGCATCCGATCGTGGATGCGGCCGGCCACCCGCAGCAGTTTTGGCAAATCTTTCCCCACAACGCCGATAACCAAGGCAAGGCCGTCGCGCTGCTGGCCGCGCAGGTACCGTACTACGGCGCCTTCGCGGCGCTCTACGTCCCGGTGCTGGGTGCGGTGCTGCTCTTGATCTCTGCCAATTCGGGCGTCTTCGGCAGCTCGCGAATCGCGTACGCGATGAGCACCAGCAACCTGCTGCCTTCGATCTTCCAGCGCGTGAACGATCGGTTCCGGACGCCGGTGATTTCGATCGTTTTCTTCTCCTCGATCGCCGTAATCGAGCTGATCTTTGCCGCGGCGCCCGGCCTCTTTCCTTCGGTAGCCAAGCTCTACGCGGGCTTTTTTCACGGCGAAAATGGCCTTGCATTTCTTGCCGATCTTTACGCCTTCGGCGCGGCCACGAGCTACTCGTTCGTTTTCCTCGGCTTGATCGGCTTGCGACTCACGGATCCGCTCAGCCCCCGCAAGTTCAAAATCCCCTTGAACATCCCGATGCGCTTCCGAGGAGAATCGGTCGAGTTCCCGGTGGTTGCCGTCATCGGTTTTATCGGAATCTTCTCGATCCTGATCTTTACGCTTCAGACGCACGCGCTCGGCCGCATCTTTGGGCCCGGCTGGTTGTTGCTCGGGCTAATCCTCTACCTCGTCTATCGCCGCCATCGGCGGTTGCCGGTGCTTCGCTCCCAGCCGCGGGATTGGGTGCGCGCGCAGACCGAAGTGCTACGCCGGGCCGGCGAAGTGGAACTATTGGACGATTACCTGGCCAACATCAAGGCACGCGATCAGCGCCGAGCGGGACACAACGCCTAGTGTTACTCATGCGCGCCGTGCTTGCCGTGGTAACGATCGCCTGCGGGATCGTGATCCTCGCTCGAATGTTAGCGCTGGCGGGCACCGGCGGCTTCGCAATTGTTCCCGGCGTCGTGCTGGGTGGTGCGATGATTGCGCTGGGTGCGCACCGCATTTCGCTGATCCTACGGGCACGAGGGATCCCGTGATCTCGTTGTCGAGCGACGTTCACGTCACTCTCGCGGGCGCGCTCATCGCGCTGTTTATTGCAGCCGCGATCGGAGCCACGCTGTGGTGGATGCTGCATCCGCCGACCTCTTACGTACAGCGTGTTGCGGCGCGGGCCGAGAGCGAGCTTGAGCGAATGGTCGGCAGCTTGATCGTCGTCTTCTCACCGGAGATCGACTCGAGCCATATGCTCGCACTGGCGGTGAAGCTCGCTCGCGGCGAGCGATCCGACCTGCTCGCGCTCTACGTGATCGAAGTTCCGTATACGTTGCCGCCCGATGCCGATATGGCGGTGGAGGAACGCGCGGCACTAGTCGCGCTGGGCGCAGCCGAGACGATCGCCAACAAGAGCAACGTAACGATTCGAACCGCAACCGTCAAAGCTCGCTCGACAAAACAAGCGGTCCTGGACGTCGCCAAACGGGAAAAAGCGAACCTGATCATTCTTGGTTCGTTCCGCGAGGGGAAGTATAGCGGCGCGCCGCTCGGCCGCACGATCGAGGAGATTGCGGCCGATGCAAAATGCGATGTGCTCATCGGCGTCGAAGGTAAGCACGGCACGCTCTTGATCGATGAAAGTGTTCGATCCGGCTCGCAGCCGGTTTGACCTCTGGGAGGAAGTTCTTGAAATCCAAAACTTTGGCGTCGCTCTTAGGCGCGATCCTTACCGCGACCTTAGCCGGCGCGTTATGCGTGGCCGGCAGCGCACGGGCCGATAACTCAGCGCCCGCGATTGCCGCGTTCAATCAGATGTTCGCCGGCATCAACGACTATACGGTCGTGCTGCACGTTCACGAGGCCAAGGGAAATGCAACCCAGGATCGCGTCTACCAATACTCATTCATGAAGCCGCATTATGCCAGAACCCTGATTCTCGACGGTGACCAAAAGGGCGCCGGCGGCGTTTGGGTCGGCACCGATCAGATCAGCGGTCACCAAGGCGGCCTTTTTTCCGGCATACATCTCAAGGTCGATATTCACGATCCTCGGGCCGTGTCGCTGCGCGGCGTCACCATTCCCGAGGGACTGTTGCAGCGGATCGTACAAGACTACGCGACCATCCCCGGAAAGCTTACGCAAACCGACGGCGGCAAGATCGGCTCCGTTCCCACCGATCGTCTCGATCTAAAAGTTACCGACCCTTCCACCAACGCAGCCATCTCCGAGCAGATACTCTATCTCTCAAAAGATACGCACTGGCCGATCCGCCAGATCCTCTACTCGGGCTCGCAGATCGTGCTCGACGAAACCGTCAACGACCTCAAAACCAATAGCGGCCTGACGCAGTCAGACTTCCCGTTCTAACAGATAGTATCGCCATTCCGACGTGAGGTATTTTCGATGCATCGTTCCGTTATCGGGCTGTCACTCTTATCGGTCGCAACGGTCTTTTGGTCCGGTTGCGCCTCACTGGGCTCGAGCCCGGCTCCGATAAATGCTAATCTAGCGCAGGCGCCGAGCAGTGACGGAGTGGTGCTCATGCGCGGCCGTTCGCTGCCGGCACCCGCGCAACGCAAGACCCGTCCAGGTTGGCTTGCTCCCGAAGCAAAGTCCGGGAGGAACCTGCTCTACGTCGCCGATCAATCGGCGGGCGCAATCGAGATTTACAAGCAGAAGGGAAGCAATCAGCAACCCATCGGTGAGATCACGCAGAGCGTCAGCGAGCCCGACGGGCTATTCGTCGATAGCCGCCACAAGCTGTACGTTTGCAACTTCGGTAACGGGACGGTCACGGTCTATCCTGCCGGGAGCAAGTCTCCATCTGAGACGCTGACCGGTGCGGGTTCGCCGATCGACGTCGTTGTGGCGAAAAACGGTACGGTCTACGTCGCCAACTTCAACTCAGGCACGGCCGGTACGGTGCTCGAATACCCCAAGGGCCAGACGGCGCCGTCGAAGACGCTCGTAACCTTCGGAACCGCGTCGTTCCCTGAGGGTCTCGCAATTGACTCGGCAAAAAACCTCTACGTTGCCTTCAACACGAATGACGGTGAAGTGCTTGAGTTTGGGCCCGGGTCGCCGAGCGGCAAGAACCTCGGAATCCACGTCGGCTACGTCGGCGGTCTGACGATCGACCGCAACAACGATCTACTGCTCGACGACCAGAACCTACCCGGCGTCGACGTATTTCCTCCCGGTAGCCACACGCCATCCGAACAGATCAAGGGATTCAAACTTGCCTTCGACGTGGCGCTCAACCACACGAACACGAAACTCTGGATTACGGACACATTCTCGCCCCCATCCGTTAACGAGGTCTCATATCCGAGCGGAACGATCGTCGACACGATTAACTCGCTCGAATCGGCTTTCGGCGTCGCCACGAGTCCAGACGGCTCCGAGTGAGTTCTCGACTCCATCCAGCGACAAGATCAGGAAAGGTTCGGTCGCGGCGACGCGCGAACCGCCGCGTGTTCTTTTAGCGCTGGTTCGCCTCTGTATAGCGCACATTGGGTGGCGGCACGAAGAGAGCTGAGTCGTTAGCCAGACCGGTCAAGTAGAGATCGTAGCGAAGGGCCGATACCAAGTTTCCCTGGTGATAGTAGCGCGCGAAGGCGGGAACGCTGGTGCCGGATCGCTCAAGAATTTCGATCGCATCGGGTCCGTCGTCAAAGCGATAGACCTCAAAGGTGACATTGCCGATCTGCTCTGACCTAACGGGCTTGGGAGCATTTGCATCGATAAAAGCTGCCTCACACCCGAACTCCAGATCTAGCAGTTTTGCCGAAACATCTTTGCCGAAGACGGGCGCTCTCGCGAGAAAAGTCGGCCCCGGGTCCGAGACGTGCTTACCTGTATTATCGTAGGGGTTGGCCATCCAGATGTTCGACTCCGCGACTACAACGACCCCATGGATTCCGTTGGCCGAGTCGATAGCCTCTTCGACGCGCAGCTTATCGCTGCCGATCCTGTATAGGTTCTTAGGTTGGGCTGCGAACGACGCGCGTGCAAGGCCCGGGGTAACGTTTACGATGGTGATGTGAACGAGCTCCTCAGGAGCGCACGTTGCGGCGAATGCGGGAGTAGCGAAGCCAAAGATGACAATGGCGAATGCGACAAAGCCTAGATATGGTTTCATCTTAGCGTTCCCTACGACGCCGTTCCGCTCAAATCATGCGGGCAGCGTGGCGGCGCCTCTCGACTTGCATTGCTCGGCGAAACTAGCGGTGCCCCAGACCGGCGGTCGAACCCGGCTCCTTTGCACAAACGAGCGGAGAACTTTGTCGAATGCGTGGAGTACTTTTTGTTTCAGTCATTGTGATGTGGGCTTTTTGGCCAGGCGTTGCAGCGACTGCGGCACCTTCGGCAAACGCGATGACAGCGTTTTCGCAAGGCCAAGCGTACGAGAGGCTCTTTCAAGATCACGTTATGCCGGCCACCTGCAGCATAGTTCTAGAGCGGCCGCGCTGCAACGCGGATTTTCAAACGATCCACGCACTACGCGGTGCCGATCCAAACGACGCCGCAATGGCGGCGTGGCTCGCAACCGGAAATTTGTCTCAGGCACCCAAAGGGTGGAACGGCATATACGTTCCTGACTCATCCTGGGAGCAGAATCCGGAGTTCGCGTGGTGGTACACGGCGGGCCAAGTCTCGATCGCAACGAGCCTGCCCGAGAACGAAGCGACCACCGCGTACATAGCACATCTGCCCGATGCGATAGTAGCCCACGCCGGGTCGCTGCCGCCCGAATTTCAAGGACACGTTGCGTCGAGCGGTTCCCCATTTGAGCGCTTGCAGCAGTTGCAGGAGGCCCTTCTAAAGACTGCCCCCGTGGTCGCATATCCCGATGCGTCTCTAGCTGAGGGAACCAAGGGTGACGCGCAGCTCGGGATATTTTTGAGCACGTTGCAAGAGCTCATCGACAACCCACTTGCGCTGTCGCGCCCCGAGAGTCGGGCTTTTGGCCTTATCGTGGTGGACCGTCTTCAGGCAATCAATGACAGCTACGCGGTTGGCGTTTCATTTTCGGCCGTCAAATCCGCACTTTCCGGTGCTATCCCGGACGTGGTGGGCACCGATGCCCTGCGCCAATCGCTTTCGCATGCCCTCTCAGGTAAGTGGCCGCTCGCGCGACGCGAGGCGTTTCTGCTTGGCACTTTGACTGCGCAGGTCGCTTATAACGCCGCCGTTTTGCGCGAACCTCAATTTGACGCGGAGTTCCGGGGTGCCATGAGTGGATTCACACCGTACGCCGGAATGTCTCCAAGCGTTCACGCAGATATCGAGGCGTTACGAAGTATCCCGTACGCGACCAACGGGAGCGGAGCGCTCTCAACGCGGCAGCATCAAGGGAAGTAACCGACATGGTCGCAACGCCCTGAAGGTTTAAGCGGCTTCTCCGTTCGGCAGAGTGTTGATTGAGCAATTCCTGTGTGGCTGTTGAACGATTCGCAGCCGCTCCACATCCGGGACGTTCCGCCCCGGACTTAGCGATTTTCGGTCAACACAGGATGTGTTCTTCAAAACTTCGTTCTGCCGAAAATCGCGTACGAGCGACCGAAGGACAGGAGGTCCGCAGGGAGCGTTCCGGGGCGGAATGCCCCGGATGCGGAGCGGCCCAACGCTAACGCGCGAGGTAGCGTTTGCGGAGTTCGTCGAGGACGACCGCGAGCAAGATCACGGCGCCCAACAGAACTTTCTGCAAATATGAATCTACGTTGAGCAGGTTCATCGCATTGTAGAGCACGCCGATTAGCAAGGCTCCGAAGAACGTGCCGATCACGCTGCCCCGGCCGCCCGTCAAACTGGTCCCGCCGACGACTACCGCTGCGATCGATTCCAACAGCTCGTCCCCGGTTCCGGTTTGCGGAGATCCGGACGAAAAAAGCGCCATATACAAAAAACCGACGATCGCCGCACAGGCACCGCTGATCACGTAGACGGCCGTTTTTACGCGGCCGACGTTGATACCGGCAAGCCGCGCGGCCTCTTCGTTGCCGCCGATCGCAAAGACGTATCTCCCAAAACGGGTGCGCGTTAAGAGAACCGAAGCGGCGATCACGACCACCACCATCCAGATCACCGGTATCGGGATGCTCGGAAGGTGTAACGCACGCGTCACGCCGCCAAGGAACGAGCCGATCCCGGTATTTTGGAAGTCCGGCGTCTGCAGCGCCACCGGGCGTCCGTGCGAAAGAATGAAGGCGGCTCCGAGCGCCATCTCGAGCATCGCCAGCGTCGTGATGAATGGGGGCAGGTTGAGCTTGACGACCGGGAGTGCGTTAACCCATCCCGCCGCGCTGCCGACGGCGACCGCGACCAGCAGTGTCGCGGCGATCAGCGGAAAGCCGCTGAGGTGAGCCGCGTTGGCAAAGAGCGCGGCGACGACGCCGGTGAGCGCGACGAGCGAGCCGACCGAAAGATCGATGCCGCCCGTGATGATCACGAACGTCTGGCCCACGCCCAGCACGCAGTTGTAAGTAATCTGTCTCAACACGCGGACGATGTTGCTCGGTTCGAGGAACGAGCCATGCGAGGCCACGTCGACGATCGCGACCAATACGATCAGCAGCGCCGCGGCGCCGGCGATGCGCACCCAATACCAAACCCGGTCGCGTTGGTTCATGCGGCGGCCCCGGTGGCGATCGCGATGACCTCGTCCGGCGTCACGTCGGCCCGCGCGAACTCCGCGGCGATTCGGCCTCCGCGCACCACCAGAATGCGGTGCGACATGCCGAGCACTTCGGGCAAGTCGCTCGAAACCATTACGATCGCCGCGCCCCGCGCAGCGAGATCGAGCATGATCTTGTAGATTTCAGCCTTTGCGCCGACATCGATTCCGCGGGTCGGCTCGTCGAACAGAAAGACACGCGCCTTGCCTAGCAGCCACTTCGCCAACACGACTTTTTGCTGGGTACCTCCCGAAAGATTGCGCACCAACTGCTCGGTGCTGGGCGTTCGCACGTGAAGCTCGTCGATCATGCGGGTAGTGGCGGCCAGCTCGCGAGCCGAATCGATTAGTAAGTCGCGGTCGACGAATTCGGCAAGATGCGCCAGCGTAACGTTTTCCCGGACGTTCATGCCCAGGACCAAGCCCTGCGCTTTGCGGTCTTCGGTGATGAAGGCAATGCCGGCTTTGATGCCCTCGGCGATGCGCCCGGGGGGCACGAGCATGCCGTCGATCCGAATCTCGCCGCGGTCCGGTACGTCCGCCCCGGCAACGGCGCGAACGATCTCGGTTCTGCCGGCGCCGATCAAGCCTGCTAGCCCAACGATCTCTCCCGCGCGCACGGAAAACGACACGTCCTGGACGACAGGCGAGCGGGTGAGCCCTCGCACTTCCAAGCGGGTTGCAGCCCCGCCCGCGAGCTCGGGAAGCTCGGGGAAGTGCGAGTCGAGCTTCCGCCCCACCATCGCGCGAATGATTTCCTCCGGCGGAAAGTCGCTCGCGCTTCGGGTTTCTACGACCTTCCCGTCGCGCATCACCATCACGCGATCGGCGATGCGAGAGAGTTCGTTCATTCTATGCGAGATGTAAATGATGCCGGCGCCGCCGGCCTGGAGCCGCCGAACGATGACGAACAGCCGCTCGATCTCGCGGTCCGAGAGGGCTGCGGTCGGTTCGTCCATCACGATGATCCGCGCCGCTCTCGCCAAGACTTTCGCGATCTCGACCAACTGCTGTTGGCCGACCGAAAGGCGAGAAACCGCGACGTCGAGCGGAAGCTCCAAGCCAAGTTCGGCCAGCGCCTGACCGGCGCGCGCACGCACGGCTCCCAAGTCAATTAAGCCGCCCCGCGTGGGCTCGGTGCCCAAACTAATATTCGCGGGCGCCGTCAACTGCGGTACCAACGTGAACTCTTGATAGATCATCCCGATGCCCCGGCGCTGGGCCTCTTGCGGCGAATCGATCCGTGCGACCGACCCGTCGATGAGGATCTCACCTTCGTCCGCACGCAACGCACCGGCAAGAATCTTCATCAGGGTCGACTTGCCCGCGCCGTTTTCGCCGACCAGAACGAGAACTTCTCCGGCAGCCAGGGTCAGCGATACGTCGGATAGCGCGCGCACGCCGGGAAAACTCTTCCCGATGCCGCGCATCTCGAGCAACGGCGCAGGCAAACTAGTGACCTTCGCTAGCGGCCGCTATGGTCGCGCTTGTCCCGCGCGACGCCGAACGATATCGGCTTGGGTGAAGGTTCCGACCGCGATCTTTACCGCCGGCGCCGGCTTGTGCCCCGCGAAATAATCGTGAATCACATCGATGGTCGTTGCCCCGATGGTAGCGGGGTACTGAATGGCGTCTCCGTACATCCCGCCAGTCGCAATTGCGGCGCGTGCTTCGGAACTTGCATCGTAGCCGACGATCGCGATTTTTCCGGTCGCGCCGGCGGCCTTGACCGCGGCCAATGCGCCGAGTGCGGAGTCGTCGTTAATACCAAAAATTCCTTTGAGATCTCGATGCGCCTGAATGATGTCGCCGGTGTCGCTGCTCGCTTTGTCACGCGTGCCGCCCGAATCCACGTCGGCAACCACGGTTACCGAAGGGCAGAGCTGCGCGATGGCGGCTTTGAATCCCTTAACTCGGTCTTGAACGCTCGTCACTTCCGGCTCGTCCACGATCGCAATGCTGCCGTGATTACCGATCGCCATACAGAGCAGCTTGCCGGCTTGAAAGCCTCCCTGCACGTTGTCGCTAGCAACGTGCGCCACCACTTGGCCCTGTTTGCTGGCACTCGCAATATCGGCGGTAAAAACCGGAATGCCGGCGGCATTTGCCTCGGCAATAGCGCTCCCGATCGCCTGTGAATCGTACGGCGTGAGGACGATCGCGTCCACGCGTTTCGAAATAAAATCCTCAACCTGACTCTGTTGCTTTGCGTTATCGCGACTGGCATCAACGACGACGAGCGAGTAACCGTATTTCGCAGCTCGGGCGCGCATCCCGGACTCCATGTCCTGATAAAACTGGGCTTCGCGATTCTGAATCGAGACGCCGATGGTCTTATGCGCCCCAGCCGCACCCGGCGATGCCGCTGCACTCGACTGCGAGCCCGTGTGAGCGCAAGCTGTGAGCGTTATGAATGTGACCAATATCCAAGCGGTCCGAGCGAGCGCTCTTTCCAAGTCGTTCTCCTTTGGTAACAGGCCGTAATTGCGGTGGTTCGGGCAGGCGGCAAAGTCCTGCCTGTTTGCGCTGTCCACAGCCTGTGACCTTAGTCTTGTGTAATCTGTGGAGAAGCGCCGCCGGAGTCGCCGCTGGAGGGCGTTTGGCGGGCCGCATAGCGCCATACCCCCTAGACGATGTACGAGTGGCGCGCGGAAGAAGCGCATATGCTCTCTCTCGCCTTTTCGGCCGCGATGCTCGGCATTGAGGGCTACGTCGTACGCGTCGAAGCCGATAGCGCCGCCGGGACGCCGGCTTTCGCAATCATCGGACTTCCCGATCGTGCGCTCGGCGAGGCACGCGAGCGCGTCCGAGCGGCAATTCTCAACTCCGGATTCGCCTACCCGGCGGGACGCCTGTTGGTAAATCTTTCGCCGGCCGACGTGCGCAAGGCCGGCCCTGCCTTCGATCTTGCGATCGCCTTGGCGCTGATCGGAATCGACGGGCAAGTCGATCGAGTTTGCTTGCAGGAGTTCATCGCGCTCGGCGAGCTGGCATTGGACGGCCGGCTGCAGCCGGTAAGCGGAATTCTCCCGATGGTATTGGGCGCGCTTAATGCAGGCTTCACAAAACTGATCGTCCCGGCGCTCAACGCCGACGAAGCCGCACTCGTCGCCGGCGTCGAGCTTTATGCCGTCGATTCATTGCAATCGGCGGTCGCCGTGCTGACTGGGAGCGGAGCAAAATGGCGCCGCCGCACGGCCGCCCCGAGGCTCGAACTCGCCGACGAACTCGTGCACGGCGACTTAGCCGACGTGCGCGGCCAGCTTGCCGCCAAACGCGCACTGGAGATCGCTGCCGCGGGCGGTCACAACCTTCTGCTCGTCGGCCCTCCAGGATGCGGCAAAACTATGCTGGCGCGCCGTCTGCCGTCGATTCTTCCGGCGATGTCGTTGAACGAAGCGCTCGAGGTAACAAAAATCTACAGCATCGCGGGGCTGCTCGTCGGCCGCGCGGGAATCGTGCGCGCGCGTCCATTTCGCTTCCCTCATCATACGATTAGCCAAACCGCCCTTGTCGGCGGCGGAGCACTCGTCAAGCCGGGAGAAATATCCCTGGCACATCACGGCGTGCTCTTTCTCGATGAGTTTCCGGAGTTCACTCGCAGCGCCATCGAGGTCATGCGCCAGCCCCTGGAAGAGGGAACCGTGACCATCGCGCGCGCCGCCGGAACGTTTACCTATCCCGCGCGCTTTCAACTCGTCGCTTCGATGAATCCCTGTCCGTGCGGTTATCGCGGCACCCGCAGCGCCGAGTGCCGCTGTGACGACGCGCTGGTAGCCCGATACGTCAGCAAGCTTTCGGGACCGCTGTTGGACCGAATCGATCTGCAGATCGAAATCGCGCGCGTTCCATTCGACGACATGATGCGTTACGACGATGGCGAGCGATCGGCGCGTATTCGCGAGCGCGTCGTCGCGGCGCGCGAACGCCAACGCACCCGATTCGACGGCGCGGCCCCGGCGTGCAACGCGGAGATTCCGGGAAATGCAATGCGGCGCTACTGCGCGCTCGACGAGCCGACGATGCGATTGCTCGCCCACGCCAGTGCCAAACGCCAGTTTTCGGCGCGCGCCCTGGATCGCATCGCGCGCGTTGCGCGCACGATTGCGGACCTAACCGGCAATGAAGCAATTGGCGCCGAACATGTCGCCGAGGCGATCCAGTACCGCAGTCTCGAGCGACTGGGCGCTGCCGCCTGAGTTTAGATGCTAGAAGGCGCCAAGTCCGTCGGGAGTTCCGTTTCCGGTTGGTCCGTCGTAGCCGACTTCACCGGTGCAGATGTAGGCGGGCAAGGGCGAGCAATCGCCGTTGGAACCGTGCGTGATATCGTAAAGGTCCTGCGTATTGGCGTACGACAGCGAGGCCGGAATGCCCGCGGTGTCGCCGGAGAGCGCGTAGATTGCGGCGATCGCGGGTGCGCCCACGCTCGTGCCGCCCCACACTTGCCAGCCCGCAGCCTCGCCATCGCCGCGCGTCGATTCGTAGACCGCTACTCCTGTGGGCGGGCTTGCGTCGTAGGCAACGTCCGCAACGACTCGATTCGAGCAGCCACCGAGTTGGGACTCGATCGGCAACTGCCACGAAGGCGTTGCGATGAACCGGCTGCAACCGCTCCCGGCGCCGCCCCAAACGTGTTCGGCATAGCCGCGCGCATTTTGTGCTGGATGCAGCGAGGTGCCCCCGACTGCGGTGACGGTGGCGGCTGACGACGGAAAGATCACGCCGTATCCACCGTCTCCCGATGAGGCCGTAATCGCAATCCCGGGATGGTTGAAGAGCCTAAATTGCCCGCGCTCCTCTTCCTTGTATTCGGGCGTGCCCCAACTGTTCGAGATGGCTACCGGATGAAACGCCGCGGCCGTGCGCTCGGAGGTGAACAAGTTCGTACTGGCCTCAATTACGATAATGCGGCAGTGCGGACAGTTCGCCGAAACCATGTCGACGTCGAGAGCCTGCTCGGCGAGCCATTCGTGGCTTACGGGCGGTAGGGGGCGCTTGCGGCCATCTTGGTTCACGATGCGCAGGCATTCCGTGGCGCGGTCGCAGCGCGGCAATCCGAACTGCTTTCTGTAGACGGCCAGATCGGCGGCGAGATGCGGGTCTCCGCCGAATTCGACGAGGGCCACTAGCCCGCCCCGATTGTGCTTTGCCTCCTTGGTAATGTTATAAGCGGCCTGCAACTGCGACGGTCCGTATCCACGAACCGTACCAGAACCGGCGTCCTCAGAGCGAGGTGCTTCTGCCATGTCGCGCAAGCCCAAGGCCAGGCATCGCCAGCGCCCCAACACGACGTCGGGACAGGCTTGAATGTAGGCTCCCGACGCGATCTGCGCTCGAACGTAGCTCGCATCATCGAAGCTTTGCAGCGCGCCCGGATTTCCGCGAATCGCCGGCGCGATCGCGCTTCCGCCACAGCCCGCTAGGAGAAACGCAAGGCATGCCGCAAGCCGGTGCGCCGCAATCGAACGATGCTTCATGATGAAGGAACGTCAAACTGCGGGATCGCGTCACCATCGAGAAAGACCGCTAACTCGCTGGGCGAAAACTGCAGTCCCGCCCAGAAGGGGCCGAAGTCGCCGAAGCGTGCACTCGCTTCGTCGAACCGCATCTCGTAGATCAGCTTTTTAAAGACCAGGGGATCGTCGGCGTAGAGGTCGACGCCCCACTCGAAATCGTCGAAGCCGACCGAACCGGAGATCACTTGGGTCACGCGACCGTGATAAGAGCGGCCCACACCGCCGTGCGCGCTCATCATCTTGGCCCGCGCCTCGAAGCCAAGAATATACCAGTTCTGCACTTCGCCGCGCCGCTTGCTCATCGGATAGAAGCATTGGTAACGCCGCGCGGGGATCTTTGCCCACAAGCGGGGACCGACGTAGGGGCTCTCGGCTTGCTTGCGCATCAGCTCGTCGAATGCCGCAATCCACTCGGGCGATTGCGGGGCCAAACCACGCTGGTTCAGTTCCGCGTGAATTTTTGCGGTCGCATCGTACAGACCCAGCTCTAAGACGGACACATACGATCCGTGGGGGACCAGAAACTCCCGCAGCTCGAGTTTGTCAACCAGCGTCTGCGCGTACGCCAGACCCTCGAAGGTGCGCGCGTAATGAGTGAGCATGAGGTCGCCTTTGTGACCCACGATTTGCGTAAGGCCGACGTCGCCCTCATCGTTGCCCTTGAGATGATCCACCAGATCGGCCGCATGGCCCGCATACTTGTTGCGCCGTTTTTCGGGTAACGCGTCCCAGCCGCGGCGATTGAACGCAAAGATGCGATGGAGAATCCACCAACCTTCGAGCGATTCAGGAACGTTCGGATCGCGCATCTCGTCTGCCGGTTCGTTTCTTCCCTAGCGACCGTGGGCCAATACCTTGGCGCGTTTCACCTCGGCTTCGACTTCAGCCTCCAGCCGATCGGGGTGCTCGCGGTATTTAGCCCAAAGCGGCGGCGTGTGCGTGATGTCGTTGAGTACCCGCGTGTAGACGGCATTGACCGGCGTCGGTACGTGCCGCTCAAGACCGGCGGCGGCGACTGCGCCGTTGAGCACGCCTACCTCGGTCTGCGGCTTTGCGCGGCGCAAGTCGAGCAGCAGCGATGGCGGCTTCGTGCCGCGTGCCCCGGCGATGCTATGCGCCATCAGGGTCCTCGATAGCGGGCTGGGCAGACTCGCAACCCCGAAGAGCGCTCGAACGGGATAGCGCGGCAAGTCAATCGGCTCGATCCCGAGCGCTTGCATCGCGGCGCGGACCTCACGGATCATGCGGATCTCAAGCGTGAAGATCTTTTCGAAGTGTACGAACCGGTTCGGCAAGACGTTGAGGATCGCGCAACTCGCGTTGGCGACCACATTGAGCGCGAGCTTGCTCCACTTCAACGCACGCCAGTCCTCGACGATTTTCACCGTCATTCCGGTCCCGGCAAAGGTGGCTGCCAGCCAGTTGTATGCGTTTGAGCCCATCGGCGCAAGCGCTAAACCGCCCTCGTGCGCCGGGCGGGCGTTCCCGTCGCGGTCACGATCGACGGGCGTGGTGAGCGCCGCAGCTACCACGTTATCTGCACCAAAAACGGCGGCCAGCTTTTCCTCGTTGCCGACGCCGTTCTGGGGCGTCACAAAGACGCACTTTTCCGGGTACGGGATAGCCCTGCGCAGCGTTTCGATCGCGCCGTCGGTATCGTAGGCTTTGGTCGCAACCAGCGCGACGTCCGCGTCGAAGGAGCGCACCTCCTCCAAGCCCCGGGGCGCATAAGCCACCTCGATTTCGACGGCTTTGAGCATATCGCCTAAGTAGGTACCGACGGCACCTTTTCCTACGATGTAAACCTTCACTCGGAAACGCCCGTCGAACCGAAACCTCCGTCGCCGCGCGCCGTCGGCGGCAGCTCCTCTACCAAATCGAAACGAGCCCGCGAGACCGGCGCGACCACGATCTGAGCGATCCGATCGCCCCGGCGGATTACGACCGGTTGCGTACCAAAATTGGCCAGCACCACCGCCAGCTCACCCCGATAGTCGGCGTCGATTGTGCCGGGCGCGTTAAGGCAAGTCACCCCGCTGCGGATTGCCAAACCGCTGCGGGGACGAATCTGCGCCTCATACCCAGAGGGAAGCGCGATCGAAAACCCGGTCGGAACGAGCGCACGCGCACCGGGCAGCAGGGTCAACTGCTCGCGAATAGCGGCGCAGAGATCGGCGCCGGCCGCATGTTCGCTCATGTATCCCGGCAACGGCAACCCTTCGCCTTGCGGAAGACGTCGAAGTGCGACACGCACGCGCTCCGTTGCGACGTTAGAGGTCACTATAGCGACAGGCCACTATAACTGGGCCAGCTCTTCTCGGAAACTTTCGATATCGCGAAAGGACCGATACACGCTTGCAAAGCGGATATAGGCGACCGGGTCGAGCGCGCGCAGCGCTTCCATGAGTTTCTCTCCTACCAAGGCCGACGGTACCTCGCTTTCGCCGCGCGCGAAGAGCTCGCGTTCTAGATCGGCGGCCACCGCTTCCATGCGGCTCTCGGAAATCGGCCTTTTCTCGCACGCCTTACGCAGGCCGGCGAGAATCTTCTCACGGCTGTACTGTTCGCGCCGGCCATCCTTTTTGACGACGAAGAGGCGCGGAACTTCCATACGCTCGTAAGTGGTAAAGCGATGTTTGCAGCGCGGGTCCAAGCACTCACGCCGGCGGCGAACGACGGTCTCGTCGTCGCGCGAGTCGACGACTCGCGTCTCACTCTTGCGACAGGTAGGGCAAGTCAGCGGTAAGTCACTCCCCCACGGCACATGTTGTGGGTGCACGTATTATACGTCACTACGGGTAGGTAACGCAAAAAAGCCCCAACGTGCTAAGCACGTTGGGACCGAACGCGGCACCGCTCTTACCCTCAGGCAGAGCCGATCTTGAACATTTTGGTACCGCAAACCGGGCACTTGCCTTCCGTCGCCGGGCGCCCGTTCTTCATGGTGATTTGAACTGCGTCTTTGATTTCGCGCTTGGCCTTGCACTTTACGCAATACGCTTCTGCTGCCAACTCAGGTACCTCCGTTGCGGCCTGCCTATTCCGTTGGGCGTTGCTGATTCCCCCCGGCATTCCTAGCGTATCGACACTAAGCGCGTGATGGAGCCCGAAATGCGGGAGCCGACCTACGAAAGCCGCGAGCGGATGGAAGCCGTTCGCGGGCAAGCCTTCGAGGTGGCCGCGGCCGGCCTTTGGTGCTGCGGGGACCTGGGAGGACTCGCACGGCCGTGTGTGGCGATCGTCGGAACGCGGGCGGCGACACCATACGGGCGGAGCCTCGCTTACCGGTTTTCGGCCGAGCTTGGGCGAGCCGGATGCTGCATCATTTCGGGACTGGCGCTCGGCATCGACGGAGCCGCGCACGAGGGAGCGCTAAGCGTGCGTGCGGCGACGATCGGCGTGCTCGGCAGCGGTCACCACCAGTTTTTCCCGCCGCGCAATCGCGCGCTGGCGGAGCGAATCCTTGCCAACGGTGGAGCGGTGCTCTCGCCCTACCCACCCGACCAGGAGGCACGTCCCGGCCAGTTCCTTGCCCGCAACGGGGTCGTTGCGGGACTGGCCGATGCCGTGCTGGTCGTCGAAGCTCCGGCCCGTAGCGGCGCGCTCAATACCGCCGGTTGGGCTGCGGGCCGGATCCCGGTTCTCGCCGTGCCGGGTGACGTCGACCGCAAACACGTCCAAGGCTGCCTCGCGCTGATCCGCGACGGCGCTACCCTCGCCCGCAACTCCCAGGACGTCCTCGAGGCACTCGGGCACCAGCCCGTCCTTCCGCTGAGGGCAGCCGTGCCACCGGCGCGCGATGCAGCCTCCGAGGCGCTACTGAACGCACTCGAAGCCGGCGCCTACGAATTTGACGAGATCGTCGCTGCAAGCGGCGTGGCCGCTCCCGCGGCACTGGCCGCCCTTGCTCTACTCGAACTCGAAGGCACGATCGAATCTCGCGGGGCTTCACGGTATGCGCGGGTCGCCTGTCTACTGGTCGGCGAAGATCAGAGTGAATGAATCTGCGCGCCACCCAACACACTCCACATTTTGAGGACGCGCTACGCGCGTTTGCCGACGCCGCGGCGACTGTCGTTGCGGCCAGGTATCCTTCCAGCGAAACAGCCATTGCGTTCGAGGCGCCGCGCCGGCCGGAGTTCGGTGACTTTGCGACCAATTTGGCCTTCTCGCTGGCCAAAGTGGCACGGCGTTCGCCTCAAGACGTGGCGGCGGGCTTGGTAGCGGAACTCGAGCAGCGTTCGCCCGAACTCGCACAAATCTTCAGCCGTATCGAGGCGGTGGCGGGATTCATTAATCTGCGTCTGGCCCCCGCGGTTTGGCAGGCAACGATCGCGCGAATCCTTCAAGAGGGCGAAGAGTTCGGAGCAAGGCCGCGCAAGGGTTCCCGGGTCTCGCTGGAGTTCGGCAGCGCCAATCCGACCGGGCCGCTCGTGGTGGTGCAGGGGCGTTCGATGTCGATCGGTGCGACGCTCGCCAACGCTTTACGCTTTTGTGGTTACGACGTCTTCGTTGAATGGATCATCAACGATGCGGGCGGTCAGCTCGACGCGCTGGGGCGCTCGCTCTACGCGCGCTATCGCCAGCTCTCCGAACCAGCCTACGCCTTGCCGGAAGATGGCTATCCGGGCGCATATCTCATCCCACTCGCGCGCCAAATACGAGAGCACGACGGCGAGCGATGGATCGCGGCGGCAGAATCGGAATGGCTGCCGTACTTTTCGAAGTTTGGCCGCGACGCGATCGTTGCCGAGCAGCAGCAGACTGCTCGACGCTTCGGCGTCACCTACGACCGCTGGCAAAGCGAACAAGACCTTCACGAAACCGGTAAGGTACGCGAAGGAGTGGAGCACTTACGCCGGCTCGGCCTCACGTACGAGCGCGATGGCGCGGTCTTCTTCCGCGCGATGCAGTTTGGCGACGACAAGGACCGCGTCTTGCTTCGCAGCGACGGCCGGCCCACGTACTTTAGTATGGACGTTGCCTATCACTACCAAAAGCTCAAAGACAGCGACCGTGTCGTCGACGTGCTCGGTCCCGACCACCACGGCTATATCGAACGCCTGAAAGGGATCTCGTCGGCACTCGGCTTTCCGGGGCAACTGGAGGTCGTGATCGCGCAACAGGTGGCCCTCATGCGCGGGAGTGAGCAGGTCTCCATGAGCAAGCGCGCCGGCGAAATCGTGACGCTCGACGAGATTCTCGACGAGGTCGGAGTTGATGCAGCGCGCTTCTTCTTCGTCATGCTCGCGGTCGAATCGCCGCTCACCTTCGACCTGAAGCTGGCTGTCGAAAAAGAAAACGAGAATCCGGTCTATTACGTGCAATACGGCCACGCGCGGATTGCTTCGGTCCTGCGTCGCGCCCTCGCCGCCGACGTGCAGGAGGCTCGCACGGCTTCGCTCACGTCGCTCGTGCAGCCGACGGAACTTGCGCTGGCGCGGCGGCTGGCCGAGTTTCCCAACGTCGTCGCCGGAGTCGCCGCATATCTCGCCCCGCACCGCTTGGCGCGTTATGCGCGCGACGTCGCCTCGGAGTTCCACCAGTTCTATACCGAATGCAAGATCCTGGTCGAGGATCGCGAGGTGCGGCTTGCACGTCTCGCGCTCTGCCTAGCAGCAAAGACCGTGCTTGCACGCGCCCTGGCACTGATCGGCGTGAGCGCGCCGGATTCAATGTAGCGGGGTCTCGGAACCCAGGTGTCGGGACTGCTGGCGGCGCTGTGGCTGCTCGGCCTGTTCGTGGGAGCGCCGCTGCTGCGCACAAGTCCGCAATATGCTTTCGTCGACCGGCTCCGCGATGCGCTGATCCTTGGCGTAGCGATTCCCTTTGCGCTCGGACTCGTTCACGGACTCTATCCGATCGCGTGCTGGGCAGTGCTGGTGATCTGCATCGCGCTTGCGTACCGGCGCCGCTTCGTTGCTAAGGATAGTGCGCCTCGCGGAGAGACGGTAGGCCAGCCGTACGTGCTCATCGGCGCCCTAGTCGCGGTCGCCTGGCCTCAGCTGATGCGACCGCTCCTCGACGGCGATTCGCTCTCGTACCATCTCCCCAACGCCGCATCGTGGGTGCAGGCGCACTCGCTCTGGACGACCGCAACGCGCTACTGGTGGTATCCGCCCGCATCCGAGCTGTTCGCAAGCGCGCTCTACGCGGTCGGAGGCCCCTTCGCCCTACCATGGGCCGGGTTTGGCGCACTCGCGCTGCTCGGCTTTCGGATACACGCGTGGGCACGCCAGGTGTTCGCCGCAACACCGCTGCTCGCCGACGCGCTGGCTGCAGCGACCGTAACCGCATACCCTCTGGCAATCCAAGGAGGAACGCTGCAGAATGACGTGTGGCTCGCCGCTTTCTGGCTGGAAACACTTTGGCTGACTGGCCTACCAGGCGCAACCGCGACGGCGATGCGGACGATCGCGGTCACCGCCTTGATCAAGCCGCAGGGCTGGCTACTGGCTGCGATCGGACTCTTTGCATTCAAGGCGAAGCCCAGGCTCTGGCTTGCGTGGGCCGGTGCGCTTGTGCTCTGGATACTCCGCAATGCAGTCTTGTGGCGCGGAGCGATCGTTTCACCGTCCAGCACCATCTACGGAAACATCGGTGGGTCGACGATCCTCGGACACGGAGCGCAGGCGCTCGCTTTGCTCGCGCGCGTTGCATTCCACCTGTCACCGTTTGCGTTGCTGGCTTTCTCCGCCGCCTTGTTGGGACCGCTGATCGCGCGGCGCGAGCCCCGATTGGGCTGGGCGGCTTTTGCCGCTGCGGCGCTCGTTTTCGTACTCCCGTTCGGCTATAACACCTCGGTCGCTCAGCTCGCGACCGGAGCGTCGCTGCGTTTGACCGCGCCGGCGATCGCTGCCGGCGCGTTGCTCTTCGCGCGGCCGGCGCTCCGAAACGTCGCTCTTTCTTCCGGATTGCTGCTCGCCTCGACGTTCTTCGGCGTCTGGTCGATCATGACGATTTTTTGGAACGATGGCTCGACTCGCGTCGCCATTCCGATTGCCGCGCTGGCGATCGCCATCGCCGCGACCGCTCATCTGCGGCGCACTGCTTGGCCGAATGCGCTAGCCCTGGGAGTAGCCGTCATCGCAACAACCCATCTGGCGGCGCGTCATGCGCTCGACTATTACACGGATGCCCTGCGCGTCGGGCAATCTGCCCCCGGTCTATATCGCTGGATCGAAGCCACCCGCCCGGCGGCGATTGGAGGTTGGGGATTGCGTTTGGGCGTCGTCAACGTGCTCTCACCACAGACGCGCACCCTCGATCTTCTCGACACGGCGGCCTGCGCACAAGCTCGGCGTAATGGGGTTCTCCTGGTCGCAGTTGCCGAAAACGATCGCTCTCCCGGTTCCAACGCGCAACGTCTGGGCAGCGCTCGTGCTTGCGGTCAGATCGTCTACGACGACCCGATCGCGGTCGTCATCAAACCCTCGGCTGGGCGTTGATCTCGCCTAGGATCCTTGCGCTTTTTCCAGCTGCGCGGCTATCCAAGGCCCCATGAAATAGCGCCAAACGATTTTGATCAGCGCGGCAACCGGAATGCCTAGGATTAGGCCGGGAATACCGAACAGCTCGCCCCCCGCAAAGACAGCGAACATCGCGCCCATCGGCGACACGCCCACCGACTGACCCATGATCTTTGGAACGAGCACGTTGTCGCTGATTCGTGCCATTCCGAACATTACGATTTGCACCCAAATGACCATCCAGAGCCCCTGCGGCGCGCTCATCGGAAGGGCGATGATCTGGGCAATGAGCATTCCTATGATCGGAATAGCGTAGGCGACGGCCGAGATGAGGCCGATAATCAGCGAGAATTTAAAGCCGAGGATCGCGGTAACGATTGCGATAACGGCACCGGTAATGGCGCTGACGACCACTTGACCCGAGATGTAGCTTCCAAATAACTGGGTTACTTCGGCCGCAAGCTTGCGCGCCGTCTCGCGTTTGCGAGTCGGAAACATCGAGGCGAAACCTTCAACGATCTGCGTGTCGTTGAGCAGGAAGAAGAACGACAGGATGATCGCCGAGAAGGCGATGAAGAAGCCGGTCGCGGTGTTGATCGCGATTGCCCCCAGCGAGGCGACCACCCCACTGATAATCGCCGATGTTTGCGTGGCGCCGACCTTGGAGACGTCGAAACCGTACGAGGTGAGTTTGAGCGTTGGTAAGTGCTGATCGACCGACCTCTCGATTTCGATTAGCCAAGTTTGACCGGTGCGAGCAAAGCTCGGAATGTTCGCCGCCAAGAGCTGCGTTTGGTCGATCGTGAGCGGTATCACGATCACCAAAAAAATCGCGATGACGACGAGCAAGCCTAGGAAGACGATCGAGATCGCCAGCGGCTTCGGCATGCGCCGTTCCAAACGGCCGGCAATCGGCTGCACGCCGAAAGCGATGAAGGCAGCAATGACGAAAATCGAGAGCGTACGCGGTATGTGCCGAGCCAACCAGAGCGCGGCCAGTGCGAGAATGACGCCTCCGGCGATCCATCCGATTCGGCGCCACAGGTCGCTGTTCAAAGCGGTTTGCACAACAGACGCCGTTCGGTTTGGTAGCCACTACGCGTATAGAGCCGGCGCGCCGCTTCGTTCTCCTCGCTAACCATAAGCGCTATATACGCCAAACCGCGTCGTCTCGCCTCATTTTCGGCAGCGGCGAGCAGCGCCGCTCCGACGCCCTCGCCTTGGCACTGTGGTTCAACCGCCATATAGGCAATAAAGCCTTGAGGCAGTGAGGTTACCTCGTCCGGGAGCTGGTCGAGCAGGAGCAAAAAGCCCACGGGTCTATCGTCGCGTTGCGCGATCAGGGTCACGTGAGACTGATCTTCAACGATATCGCACAAACGCTCGAAGGCGGCCCGCACCATCGGTTCGGGTGCAGGGCGAAACGAACTCACGCTCGACATCGCCGAGCGCCGTCCCAATGCCTTGACGAAAGCGCGATCGGCAGCCGCTCGAGCTCCGCTGCGTTCGCCGAGCCGAACGCTGACCGTCACGAACGGCGCGAGCCCGGGTCGCTGACTGGTTCGCCCGCGCGACACTGTGGGCACTCGCTCTCCTCGTACGAGACGAGCGGCAGATCGAGCAAAGCGAAGGTCGGAACTTTCTCATCTTGCGCGAGGTCGGAGAGGTCCACGCCACGCACCACGACGACTCCAATGCCGGCGATTAGCGCGCCATGGTGCCGGACGACCTCGATTACTTCGCGCACCGAAAGCCCGGTCGTAACGACGTCCTCGACGACCAGCGCGCGATCGGCAGCCGAGAGCGAAAAACCGCGGCGCAGGACGGGGAGGCTGTTTTCCTTTTCGACGAAGATGGCCTTAACGCCGAGCTGTCGCGCTATCTCGTAGCCAAGCAGAATGCCGCCGACTGCGGCACCGACGACGACGGTCGGCTTGACCGAACGAAACTGCTGCGCGATCGCGAGGGCTACCGGTTCGAGCAGCGCCGGATCTTCCAGAATGCGGAACTTTTGTACGAATCGATCGCTGTGACGCCCGGAACTCAAACGGAAGTGTCCCTTGAGAAGCGCTCCGCGCTCGCGGAGCGCCGAGTGCAGATCGAGCCGAGCGCCGGTCATGCGTGAACGGTCATTTCCTCGAGAATCGCCTTGGCGGCAGCGACCGGATCCGCGGCCTCGACGATGGGACGTCCGACCACTAGATAGTCCGAACCCGCGGCGACCGCTTGCGCCGGAGTCGTGACGCGCTTCTGGTCCGCGTGGGCGCTTCCGGCCGGCCGTATGCCCGGGGTGAGCGTAAGGAAATCGTCACCGAAAAATCGCTTGAGGTCACGCACTTCGTGAGCGCTGCAGACCACGCCCGAACAGCCGGCATCACGCGCTAATGCGGCCAAGCGAATCGCGTTCTCGCCCGGCCCCCCCTGCAGACCCAACTCGTTCAGGTCCTCCGGCGCAATGCTGGTCAGCAGCGTTACCGCAAAAACGTGCGGCGGATTTATCCCGAGTTCGGCGGCGCGCTCGCCGGCCGCATCGACCGCGGCGCGCATCATGTCCAGTCCCCCGAGGGCGTGGACGTTCACGAGGTGCACGTTTGGGCGCACGAGTTGGGCGATCGCCGCCCCGACCGTCCGCGGAATGTCGTGCAGCTTGGCATCTACGAAGGCACGCACGTCCCGCGCTTCGCAATAGGAAAGGATTCGTTCCGGATAGCCGCAGAGCGCTTCTAGCCCAATCTTCGCAATGATGTCGAGTTCGTAAAGCTGGTCGACGAGCCGTTCGGCTTCCTCGGCGCTGGGCACGTCGAGGGCTACGATCAGCTGAGCCATTCTTTCACCCTTCATCTCCTTCGTACTGGTGCGGCGTAGCCAACTCCACGTTCGCTTTTCCGATGATCTGTTCGATTCCGGCCAGGTTGCGCTGAACCAGATACTCTTGCAACTCCGCGACGATGCGTTCGGGAATGCGGGGATCGGTGAAATTCGCGGTTCCGATCGAGATGGCGGTCGCGCCCGCCAGGAAGAACTCGAGCGCGTCGGTGAGGTTCTCGATGCCTCCCTGACCGATGATCGGAATGTTGACGGCCTGCGCGACCTCGTAGACGGCGAGCACCGCAATGGGTCGGATCGCGGCACCGGAAAGACCTCCGGTGATGTTCCCCAGCCGCGGACGCCACGTTTCCACGTCGATTGCCATCCCGCGGAGGGTATTGATTACGCCGAGCGCGTCGGCTCCGGCCGCTTCCGCCTCTCTCGCAACGCCGGCAATATCGGTGACGTTGGGCGACAGCTTTACTATCAGCGTTTTGTCGGTCGTCCCACGCGCGGCCTTGACCACGCTGGCAGTCAGACGCGGATCGCAGCCGAACGTCTCGCCTTCACTCGCGACGTTCGGGCAGGAGACGTTCAGCTCCACGGCTGCGATTTCGTCACGAGCCGCTAAACGCTCGCAAAGATAGGCATAGTCGTCGATCGAAAAGCCTGCGACGCTCCCGACGATTTTGCACGGTCGATCGGCGTATTTGCCGACTTCTTTGGCTAGGTACCAATCGATGCCGGGATTCTGCAGCCCGATCGCGTTGAGCATCCCGCTCGGAGTATGCACGAGCCGCGGCATCGGATTTCCGAGGCGCGGCATTCGCGTAACGCTCTTGAGCACGATGGCGCCGATCTTCGCGAGATCGGCGAAGGGCGCGAACTCCTCGCCCGATCCATAGCAGCCGCTGCCCATTAGGGTTGGGTAAGCGAGCTCGAGTTTTCCGAGCCGCGTAGCAAGATTTGGACGATGGTTTACCATCGCAGCTCGTTCGCCCAAAAAACCGGCCCTTCTTTGCATATGCGCGCATAAACGACGTCGCTGCCGCCAAGTTCGGCCGGCGGAAAGCTCGGTGCTTGTGCGCTCTCGGCAACCAGCGGCACTACGCAGCCCCAGCACCCGCCGACGCCGCAGCCGAAGGTCTCCTCGAGCGCAAGCTGCGCGGGTACGCCAAGCAGCGCAGCAATGCGTGCGACGCCTCGCAGCATCGGCGTAGGACCGCAGGCGTAGATCATCTCGGGTTTCTGCGAGCGCTCCAGGGCGGCGGTAACGAATCCACGCTGACCCAGCGATCCGTCGTCGGTGGTCAGCACGAGTTCGCAGCCAGCATCGGCAAAGCGCTGCGCATCAACGAGAAGCTCCGCATTACGCGCTCCATAGAAGAGACGCACGCGTGCGCCGCCGCGGAGCAGCACTTGCGCGCAGAGCAGGACCGACGCGATGCCGACGCCACCGGCAACGATGGCCACGTCGCGTGCGCCGCCGGTGAGATCGAAGCCGTTACCCAGCGGCCCAACGACGTCGAGGCGATCGCCCGAGCGCAACTCGCCGAGTTCGCGCGTGCGCTTGCCTGTTAGAAAGAATAGGATGCTTGCGAGCTTGCCTTCCGCTTCGTAGAGGGCGAGCGCGGTTGCGGCCGCTTCGCCGCTTGGCGGAATCGCCATCACGTACTGGCCCGGTCGCGTCGTGCCGGCGAGCTCGGGTGCGTCGAGCGCTAACAACACAACGTTGGTCGCGAGTTCGCGACGATCGATCACCGTGGTCGCATGCACGCGGGCGCTCAACTCGAGCGTCACCATACCACCTCATGCCATTTTCTGCAAATTCTTATAAAAATCTCGCAGAAACCGGTGACGCCCTTGCTACTGAAGCCGTTATACTGTATAGAGAGCGTAACTAATAGGGAAAGGAGGGTCCACGGATGGCAGGTCTCATCGTCTTCAAATCGCTAGCCGACGCACTTAGAGCGGGCTACCAGGTTTACGATAGGACTGCTGATGGATATCTGGTCAGGACTCGCACGGCCGCCGGCTGGGCCATGGCCTTGGTCTCCTGCAAGTAGTATCGTCTAGTATCGTCTAGTATCGTCTTTATTCCAATAAGCAATGCCGCCGGTCAACCGACCGGCGGCATTGCTATATAGGCAATCGTCTAGCTCAGCTGCGATAATCGGGAGGCGAAGCGGGCTTCTCGATTTCGGGAATCCCTCCGGGGCGCCAACCGCCGTACGTCGGACCCGGCGGCATCGTCGCGCCAGGGTCGCCGCCTGGGGTCGGAGCGCTGCCACCCGCCGGTGTAGGTCCAAAGCGCTCGCGAGTTGAGGCCGGACCGATTGTGGCACCGCTCAGTACCGCCCCGACGATCTGCGCGATCCCCACGAACATCGGGATCAAGCCGCCCAGGAGCCAAGGACCGTACGTGTAGCGGCCGTCCCCGTGGTAGCCGATGAAGCCAAGGCCGACCAGGAGCGCAAAACCGATGAAGGCCACCTGGATCCCTCGACGCAGCTGTCGCTGGGCGTAGAAGTCGGTCTCGTAGGCGTACGGGCTCGAGGGCCCCGGCGCCGGCGCGCTCGGGGTCCAGCCGTATTTCATCGCCCGTCGCATCTCGCGCGGGTTGGGCGGGGGCACGATGCCGCGGCGCAACATCTCCATGCGCTCTTGATGTGCCAGAACGCGCGAGACGATGAATGCGGCGATCGGCGCACCGAAGATAAAAACGATCGCTACGAGGGGGATGAGGTCGCTATAGTCCATCACTTTGGAACGCTCCGTTGGTAAAAATGTGAATCGATCCGTCGGCTGTGTCCAGCTTCATCGAGCTGGAACCCGCCCCAAGACGTATCGTGCGTTGGGCGGAATCGTCACGATCGAGCGACGATCCATCGACGGAGATTCTTCCGTCGCGGGTGGAGGCATTAATGGTAACGTTCGCGTTCGGCGCGAGCCGAAGTTGAATCGGACCGTCGCCGGTCCGAAGGGTGGCATCGCCGGCCACGTTTACGCCGCCGGCCTCGATGTGGCCGTCACGCGTGTCGGCAGTTAGGGACGAAACGTCTATGTTTTCGAGCGCCAAGTGTCCGTCCATGGACTCCAGTGCGAGGCTGCCGCCATGGACGTTCGTCGCAGCAATATAGCCGTCGTCGCTGCGAACGTCGACCGGACCCTGGATGTCGGCCACCGTCACGTGGCCATCAACCGAATGCACGCTCACGCCGCCGTTAAGACCGCTTACATCGGCGCCTCCGCAACGCGCGATCTCGACGCGCGAGCCGCTAGGCACTTCGACTTCAATGGCTTGTCTACTGAAACCGAAGACAACCACTGAAAGCCGTTCCGCGTTCCGGGCGATGCTCACACCGTCGAGGGTGCGGCTGACGCGCAGCTGCGGATAGGCGGCGCTGGAAAAAACTCCGCCGCGCATCTGCGTCAGATCACGCACGTGGACCAGACCATCGTTCGAAACGGCCACGGCGACGCGCGAGCTGGGATCGTCGATAACCACGTGCGGCGCCGCCCCGACGGCAAGCGGCGCGACGCTTGCGGCGGTGAAGTCAACGTGATGCATCCCGCTCGCAAAGCTCGCTCCGCCACCGCCGACGGCGTAGATAGCCATCCCGACGATTAGCACCTCAGCAGCGACCAGCATCGCGACCACGGATACGCGGGACATCTAGAGCCGCGGCCCCCAGCCGTCGAAGGTAGGGCGCAACGATTGCGCGGAGTTCCGTTCGTCGATCGGCCGGGTGGTGCGCTCGTCGTTGGACAAGCCGCCGCCGGGAAGGGTTTTGTTGGGAATCGTGGTCATTTGTGGGTCTCGCCTCCGTAAAAGTTCATGTCCTAGTTACGGCGCCCGGGTTGACATGTTTCGGGCAACCCGTTCGGGCGCCCGAGTTAGCTGCCCGGGCCTTCCCGAGCGAAACAATCGGCCCGCCTCGGGCGTACGAGTGGCGTGTCGGCACTCTTGGCGGAGGCCCAGCCCATCAGGGTGAAGGCCGGTCCCGAAGACAGTGAGTTGGTGGCGATGACCTTGCGGGGCAACCCGGAAGGCTTCGCGACGCTCGTCGAGCGGTACGACCGGGCGGTCTACCATCTCGCCTACCGAACGCTCCAAGACGTCGAGGAGGCGCGTGACGCGACCCAAGAGGCCTTCTTCAAAGCTTTTCGCAGCCTGCGAACTTTCAAGCCGGACGCCAAGTTCTCGACCTGGATCTTCGCAATCACCTACCACGCTTGCTGCGATCGCCTCAACCGGCGCCGGCGCTACACGAGCAACGAGTTACCCGATCGCGCCGACACTGCGCCGGGCCCGGAGCAGCAGGCGATCGCACTCGACGAAGCGGTCCGGCTGCGTACCGCGATCGACGCCCTTCCGGAAAAATACCGGACCGTCGTCACCCTTTTTCACCTGCAGGGAAGGCAGTACGAAGAAATCGCGACCGTACTCGGCCTCCCTATCGGGACGGTTAAGACACATTTGTTTCGCGCGAAGGAGCACTTACGCAGGCTTCTAGGCGGAGCGGAGGTAACGGAATCATGAACATGCACGAAAACGACGCACTCGACCAGGCCATTCTAGGACTCCCCCTCGAGGAGCCGCCGGCCGGCTTGCGTGCCTCGGTCTTGCTCGCAACGGCTTACCGGCCGGCGCCTGCTTTTTCGTTCTTGGACCTTGCGGGGTTAGGTGCGCTGGGTGCCGTCGCGCTCTGGCTGGTCGTGCTGCTCGTGATGGGCGGCGGCTCGCTCTTCGTCGAAACGCTCGGTGCCATCGGCGTGGGGTTAACCCGCGCCTTCTCGAACGCCCCGACAGTTGCGTGGCTGGCTGCCGGCGGCGCTACCGCGCTCTGGCTCTCACTTTTCACCGGATCCCAACCCGTCATAGCGGCTCCGCACAGGTCCGGACGGAGGACCAGCCGATAATCCATCTGCATGGAGAAACGCACAGCGTCGGAGCGACAGCCTTATAGAATTCTCGTCATCGAAGACGATGCGGCGATCAGCCGCGTGCTTCAGCTCGAGCTGGAGCACGAACGCTATGAGGTCGACGTCGCACGCGACGGCTTAGCCGGTCTCGAGAAGGCCCTCAAAGAACCTGACCTAGTGATTTTAGACCTGATGCTTCCGCGCATGGACGGCATCGAGGTCTGCAAACGCATTCGCGCCAAGAGCCGGGTTCCGATCATCATGCTCACCGCCCGCGACCGGGTGCCCGATCGGGTCGCGGGTCTCGACGTCGGCGCAGACGATTACCTCACCAAGCCGTTCTCCACCGAGGAGCTGCTGGCACGCGTACGCGCGCGGCTCCGTGAGCGCTCGCCGCAAGGCAACGTGATCGAGTACCGCGACGTCGTGATGGACCGCGATCGTCACGAGGTACATCGGAACGGCCAGTCGATCGCGCTCACCGCCAAAGAGTACGCTCTTCTCGAGTACCTGCTCTTGCACCGCAACAAAGTCCATACCCGCGACGAGCTCTTTAACGGCGTTTGGGGGAGCGACTTCCTCGGCGACTCGAATCTCATCGACGTGTACATTCGCTACCTGCGCGGTAAAATCGACGACGGGTTTGACGACAAGCTGATTACGACCGTGAGAGGCGTCGGTTACACCATTAAAGATTGAGTATCGCTCAAGGGAGTAGCGCATGTCGCTGAAGTGGCGAATCGCGCTCGGATACTCGGCCCTGCTGATCGTGGCCATGACGGTAATGAGCGGCATAATCGTCTGGCGTTTTCAACAGATCCTGTACGACCAAGCCGAAGCCAGCGTCAACGCGACGATGCGTGCGATCGTGCAGTTCGCGCAGCAAGCCACCACGCCGTTCTCGCTCGAGGACCCGTCGTTGGGAACGCTGCAGTTTCTTTTCAACAGCACGAATCTGGCGACATGGAACTCCGGGAACAGCTACGTGCAGGTCGACTCCGGCGAGGGCTATCCGTTGGCAAAGACGGCCAACCTCGGCGGATTGACGATTCCACCGAATCCAAAGCTCTCGCGGGCCCACGATGTGGCGTACCGTCAGGTCAGCCTTGGTGGCCGCGCGTTTCTCGTCGAAGATCGCTACCTGCAGGAGGGAGTGAACTCGGCGCTGATCCACGTCGCCGAGCCGCTCGACACGCTCCAGCGCACGTTCGCACACGCCCTCGAAGCGATCGTGATCGTACTTGGGGCAACCGCCGCTGCAGTCGTGATCTTCTCGATCGTCTTTGCCTCGCAGGCGACCACTCCGATTAACGCGCTCTCGCGCGAGATGCGCGAGATCAGCTCCGACCGTCTTGCCCTCGCGACCGACGGAAGGCCGCGCGGAAGCGCGCTTCGCCGCCGGCGCGATGAAATCGGGCGCCTCGCAAAGAGTTTCAACGATCTGTTGGCGCGGCTTTCCGAAGCCTTCGCTCGCGAGCGCCAGTTCATTTCCGACGCCTCCCACGAGCTCAAGACACCGCTGACGTCCATCAACGCCAACGCGCAGATGCTCCTGCGTTGGGGCGATCAAGATCAGACGATCCGGCGCGAAAGCTTAGAAACGATCGCGCGCGAGAGCGCCGACCTGGCAGGCATGGTCAATGGCATGCTCACCCTGGCAAAAGCCGATCGCGGTGACGAGATCCCAAAGGAGCCGCTCTCGCTCGCCCAAATTACCAGCGAGGCCATCCAGAATGCCGGGCCGCGCGCAGCCGAGAAGCAGCTCGACCTGAAGTTCAGCTACAACGGCACGCCAATCGTCTACGGTGATGCCAATCTGTTGCGCCAAATGGTCGGTAATCTGATCGATAACGCGATCAAGTTTACGGAGCGCGGAAGCGTGGCCGTGCGCGTCGGCGAGACCCGCGATGTGGCCTGGGTCGATGTTGCCGATAGCGGCCCCGGCATTCCGGAGGACGAGCGCGCCCACATCTTCGAGCGCTTCTACCGAGCCGATAAGGCCCGGTCGCGGACCGTACCCGGCACGGGGCTCGGCCTAGCGATTGTCCGCTCGATTGCCCGGGTTCACGGAGGTGAGGCGACGGCCGAGAAAGCACCGCAGGGCGGCGCTCTTCTCAGGGTCGTCTTACCCCGCGTAAAGGTTCCGTTCACCGATCTCTCATGATGGGGCGGAGGTCGCCCCGATACAATGAGTTCGTGCTTGGAGGATGGTGGCGGCGGGGGGCACTTGCAACGCTCGTCGCCTCGATGTGTTGTTTGACGTTCGCGGCACCGGTGTGCGCCGACGAAACGTTCGCCGTTGGTCCTGCACCGATACTCAACCTACACGTGCCCCGCGGCCAAGTAACGATTCAGACCTGGGATCGCCCGCAGGTCCTTATCTCGTCCGAGAAACCGGTTAACGTTCGCCATCTCGACCCTGGGGAGGTTGACGCAAGTATTCCCAAAGAGCTGCAGATAGCGTCAGACTTGATTCAGACCGAGCACGGCCCGGTGACGCTTCCTGCCGAGCCCTTCGTGATGCCCCAGCTTCCGGGCGGAGGGCACGACGAGATCATGGCCCGTGGAAGCGGACGGATGACGATTACGATTCCGCGCGGGACCGCAATGGTAATGGTGCAGCAGCGCGCCGGTCACTTGACGATCGCTAACTACCGCGGCGTCTTCGTCGCGCACGCGCGCGCGGCCGAAGTCTCCCTAAACAACGTCAGCGGAACCGGTTTTGTGGAATCCCTGCGCGGGCAGATCGTCGCGACCAACTCTTCGTTCGACCGGTTGCGCGTTCGAACCGCGACCGGAGACATGCTTTTCCAAGGCTGCAGCTCGCAACAAATTCAGGCAACCAGCGCCTACGGTTCGATCGTTTACGACAACGGCGACTTTCAACCCGGCTTGGCGCGCTTCGAGTCGGAGCACGGGAACGTAGCGCTCGGTGTACGCGGCGGCGCGCAGATAGGCGCTCATAGCGGCTCCGGCCAGGTCGTTTCGAACTTTGCCGACGACGCGCAAGTCCGCGGAGATCCGACCACCAAACAGGCGACGGTCGGGGGCGGCGGGCCGGTCGTCACCGCGACCTCGCGGAACGGCTCGGTCTATCTATACAGCGGATCCATGAACGAAAACCCGCGCGTACGACAGGAGCTCAACGGCAGTACGCTCCTTCCGACTCACTACCCGAACGAGATCGCACCGAATGCGGCGCCAAGTCCGGTGCCGCCACCACGCGCCGGCTCACCGGCGCGGCCTCCCAATCCGCGCGCGTTTGTCCGAACACAGAGCACGCGACCGCCGGACCCAATTTAACCGGCTACTGCCGCCACTTCAGTCTCTAAATCCACGACCAGCCCGTCGTACGCGGCGATCGCCCGTAGCCCGAGCTCGTCCTCTATCTGCTGCGCCAAGCGCGGCGGATCGGCTTCCAGCATTTTGGTTCCAAAGTGTTGAAAGACGGCGACTTTAGGGCGCACTTCGGTAACGACGCGTTGCGCATCGTTCCAGGTGAGATGATCCACGTTCATCTCGTCGCGATAGCGTAGAACGTTGATCACCAGAACGTCGGGACGGTGCTCGGCATAATCGGCGCCGAGCCCATCGAAGTAGCGACCACAGGGAAGATAGGCGACGCGTAAGCCGTCGTAGAGAAAGTGAAGCCCATATGTTTGGACGGCGTGGAGGTGCGTCATCGAAGTGTATAGCTCGACGCCGCCTATGCGATAAGGCCCCCCGTTCGGCTCGAGAGGCTCGATGCGCTCGGCAAAACGTCGCACATAGGGCAGCACGACGGCTTCGTCGTCGAAAGCGTCCGCGGGTGCGAGCACCGCACCACGCCGGCGGAAACCGCCCGAGGTCATCGCCTCGATCAGCACGTTGACGTCACCGGAGTGGTCGAGATGTTTATGTGAGAGCACGATCGCATCGAGTTCACGCGGATTGCACGGTGGCACGTTCGTAAGGGCCCGAACGAGCGCCCCAGGACCGGGATCGACGTGAATTTGCGTCTCCCCGAACCGCATCCACATCCCGCCCGATGCCCGTAGCTGGCGCGCAACGACGAAACGCGCTCCACCGCTTCCGAGAAAGAGGATCGAGGAGGCCATCGGCCGTGGTCTAGCCTAGCACTGCGAGCTTCGGAAAGACGCCGTTGAGCAACGCCGCCGAAGGACGTCCGAGCCAGCGCTCGAGTACGGTTGCGTAGACGCTGCGAAAATCGACGCTGTAGCGAAGGTTGCCCATATTGGTCTCCGCGAGATTCGGCGCGGTGCCGTAGAGGCCGCCTTTGACGCCGCCGCCGATCAGAAAGAGTGGTGAGGCCTCCCCGTGATCGGTGCCGCGGCTGCCGTTTTCTTCAATGCGGCGCCCGAACTCGCTGAAGGTAAGCGTTAACACGCGCCGGTCGTTACCGTGGGCGGCGAGGTCGAAGTAGAATGCCCCAATTGCATTGGAAAATTGCTCTAGGAGCTGATTCTGGGTGGCTTTTTGATTGACGTGCGTATCGAACGAGCCGTGCTCGACGTAAATCGCTTTCGTCCCCAGGTTGCTCCCCACGATCTGCGCGGCCAGGGCCAAGCTGCGTCCGAGCGCCGTCGCCGGATAGGCAGCCTTCGTCTTATATCCCGCGACGAGCTTCGGCAGTTCCTCGGAGCTGCGTTGCGCGTCGCCTTCGACTTCCATCACGTGCGCCAAGTACGGCGAGTCAAAGGGCAAACGCTGATCGTGCGCCCCTTGCGAGAAGGATCTGCGCGCGACCAGATTGCTGTCCGCGATCATCGCGTATTGGCCCAGTCCGGGAATTGCGGGAATATCGGTGCGTTGGGAAACGAGCACTTCGGGCAGGACTTTCGAGACCGCAACACCTTTGAAGAGGTTCAGCTGCGGAAGTCCGGCGTCGTCGAAGTAACGCCCCAACCAGCCGGTATGCTCGTAGCGATCCGGCGCGGCGGTCTGCCATATTTCGGTTGAGCGAAAGTGCGAGTGATCGGGATCCGGATATCCGACCCCTTGGATGATTGCCACGGCTCCCTTGTCGTAGAGCGCCTTAAACGACCGCATTCCAGGGTTTAGGCCGACCCGTGCGTTGATTGCCAGGACCTCGTTCGGCGCGATCGCCAATGCCGGTCGCAGCTGGTAATACCGGCCGTCCCCGTGAGGGACGACGCAGTTCAATCCGTCGTTGCCGCCGTAGAGATTGATCACTACCAAGCAACGGTCTGCGCTGCCCGGTAATCCCGGCAGCGGCGTCTGCGCGAGGGCGCGTGCAAAAACATGGTCGGGATTGGCGACTACCGCGAGTCCCGAGGCCGCTGCCAGCAAGAAGTTACTTCGTTTCATCATCTCAGCTCAGTTGATAGGCTGGTGTCGCCATCGCGAGATTGACGGCACCCCCGATGCGTTGGTCGTGGTTTTCCGCGGAGAACGAGGCGAGCGCCGCGCTTCCCGCCCCGCTCAAATAGCCCTTGAGCTCGAAGATTGAGGCAGGTGCGGCGTCGCCCTGCAGCAGGGTCTGCGCGAGCAGCTCGGCGGCGCTTCGCGGTGCGACGGGTAATGCTCGCAGCCACGAGGACGCTGCCAGCGTTTGTGAGTTGAGCACCCGCGTGAGAAAGTTTTGGCGGGCGATCATCGTCCCGCTCGTGAGCCAATTCTCGCCGCCCGGCCAGCCCGCGACGCTCGGTGGAAAGAAGAGGCGCTGACCCATCTGCTGGAGCGCGGGCAGCGCGCTTGCATCAATGGTACCAAGGCCGAGTGTCTTGTAGGTTCCGACCACGAACTCAACCGGGCTTTTGACCAACGCCCGATACGCCCGCGGGCTATAGAAGAGATTGCTGCCCAGCATCGTGGCAAAAACTGGTTTCAGCTCAAAGTCGTGCCGGCGCAGCACCGCGGCCACGCCCTCAACGAGCTCGGGCTCGGGGTTGTTGTACACGAACGCGTTGAGCAGACTCGCGGCGAAGAAGCGCGCACACTGCGGCTGCGCAAAGATGATGTTGAGGATGTCGTCGCCGGTGAAGTTCCCGGTGCGCCCGAGGAAGGTCTTTTGGCCTGCGTCGTGGAGCGCCGGATCAAAGGTGACGGTATCGGCGCGCCGGTTAACCCGCCATCCGGTCCAGGCCCTGGCCGACTCCCGAACGTCGGCTTCGGTATAGTTGTCGACGCCGAGCGTAAAAAGCTCCATCAGTTCGCGGGCATAGTTTTCGTTGGGATGAGCCGCGACGTTTTGCGCGCCGTTCAAGTAAATCAGCATCGCGGCATCTTTGGAAACGTTGCGGGTTAGCTCGCGAACATTGCCAAGCGCATATTGGCGGAAAAGCGCGTTTTGGTTGTAGGTGATCCACGGAAAGAGCGTCGTTGCGCGCGAGGTGAAGTGCCCGTGTAAGTACAGGGTCATCTTCTCCTGGAGTGGAGCGGGCGTCGAGAGCATCCGGTTCAGCCACCAGAGCTGCATCGCTAGAATCACTTCGGCCCTTTGCCGGCGCTTTTCGTGGCGACTCATCGACAACAGCGGATGGGCCTGATCGTCCAGATCGCTGGGCGGTGAAATCGAGGCCGGCGAGGGGAGTGAGAGCAGCGAAGCGACTGCGTCGTCGGCGCGCATCGCGCCGTAGCGCCTCACCTCATCAGGCGTCCCACCGAAACCGGCTCGCCGCAGCAAGTGCGCGGCTGCGCGCTCGCCGAGCAGGTCGCGATATGGTTGCAACGCGGTGGAGACGTCGAGGCGCCCCTGAGGGCGCCGAATGCCGCCGACGTCAGTCTGAGATTGTGCCGCCATCACCGCTTAGCTACGAGCCGTCCACCACGAGGCCCTCGCGATTTCGCGACGTCTAACCGGGCTCTAAGCGGGCCGCGCCGAATGGCGCCGCGATGGCGCTATTGGAATCACGGCTCGAGCGAAATTCCCCAAGCTTTAATGCAAATGCGCAACGTATGGAGCGGCTAGTCGCCGAGTTGCGCGAGCGGTTGATCGCCGCGCGTGCCGGCGGCGGCACGGAGGCAGTCGAAAAGCATCGCCGGCGCAAAAAACTCACCGCGCGCGAGCGCGTCGAACTGCTGATCGATCCCGGCTCCGGCTTTCTCGAACTTTCGCCGTTGGCGGCTTTCGAGATGTACGACAACGACTCGCCGGGCGCCGGCATCCTGACGGGAATCGGCGCGGTCGAGGGTCAGCAATCCGTCATCGTGGCCAACGACGCTACGGTCAAAGGCGGCACCTACTATCCGATGACGGTAAAGAAGCATCTGCGCGCACAAGAGATCGCCGAACAGAACCACCTTCCGTGCATCTATCTCGTCGATTCGGGGGGCGCCTTTTTGCCGCTGCAAGCCGACGTCTTTCCCGACCGCGACCATTTTGGGCGAATCTTTTACAACCAAGCGCGCATGTCGAGCAAACGTATCCCGCAGATCGCGGCCGTCATGGGATCCTGCACCGCCGGGGGTGCCTACGTGCCGGCCATGAGCGACGAGACCGTGATCGTCAAAGGAGAGGGCACCATTTTTCTCGGCGGACCGCCACTAGTAAAAGCCGCAACCGGCGAAGAAGTGACCGCCGAAGAGTTAGGCGGCGCCGACGTGCATACGCGCATCTCCGGAGTGGCCGATCATTTCGCCAACGACGACGCGCAGGCGTTGGCAATCGTGCGCGAGATCGTCCGCAACCTCCATCGCGAGCTGCCGCAGCAATGGGACCGCATCGATCCGCAATCGCCAAAGTACGACTCGCGCGACATTTACGGCATCATTCCGGCCGATAGCCGGACCGGTTACGACGTTCGCGAAGTGATCGCGCGTCTGGTGGACGCATCGGAGTTCCATGAGTTCAAGTCGCGATACGGCACCACGCTGGTCTGCGGCTTCGCGCGCATCGAGGGGCACCCGATTGGGATCCTCGCCAACAACGGCATCCTCTTTAGCGAAAGTGCGCTGAAAGGGGCGCATTTCATCGAGCTCTGCGCGCAACGCGGCACGCCGTTGCTCTTCTTGCAGAACATCACCGGCTTTATGGTCGGCAAAGAGTACGAGAACCGAGGCATCGCCAAGGACGGGGCTAAACTCGTTATGGCCGTCGCTTGCGTCGAAGTCCCGAAGTTCACCGTCGTGATTGGCGGCAGCTTCGGTGCGGGCAACTACGGCATGTCCGGACGCGCCTACTCACCGCGCCAGCTCTGGATGTGGCCGAATGCTCGCATCAGCGTGATGGGCGGGGCACAAGCCGCGAGCGTCCTTTCGACCGTGAAGGGCGAGATGTCGCCCGACGAGCGCGCGGCCTTCGAGGCGCCAATTTTGGAAAAGTACGAACGGGAAGGCAATCCGTACTATTCGACCGCTCGTCTCTGGGATGACGGCATCATCGATCCCCTCGATACGCGTCGTGTCATCGCCATTGGGCTCGATGCGGCCGCGCATGCGCCGCAGCCGCGCACGCAGTTCGGCATCTTCCGGATGTAGAACCGAAGATGCGATCGCTTTTGCTACCGTGGGCGATTCTTGTCGCTACACTTGCTCTTTTGAGCTCAGGCTCACAACCGCTTACCGTTCTCGACGGATGCGCCGACGGCTTGGTGCCGGCCGTAGCGGGGACGATCCATGGGCACAGGATTTGGTTCGATCTCGACACCGGAGCGCTCCAAACCTACCTCGATGCTTCGACCGCGCGCGAACTCGCCCTACCATCAGTTGGGAGCACCACCGTCAGCGGTGCTGGAAAGGGCGCGGTCAACGCGACGCGGTTACAAACCGTTGCAGTTCGGCTAGGAGACGTCATCTTCCAGGCTCGCGATCCTATAGCCATCGACCTCGGACACGTGGGAAGCTCGCTGCAACTCGGTGGAATTCTCGGCTTCGACTTCTTCCGTCAGCACGTCGTCGCAATCGACTTCCACTCGTATCGCGTTGCGCTTTACGATCCCGTTGCTTACCGATACGCGGGGAAGGGAGTAGCGATTCCGCTGGTCATTCGACCGCCGCGAGCGTACGTCAACGTCATCGTCGCTGCCGAGGGGGTGCCTCCCGAACGTCACTCGTTGCGTCTCGACCTGGGCTCGAACGACGCGGTGGACGACGATATCGTCTTGCGCTCGTCGGCGCCAAAACAACCGATTAGTGGCGGCGTGGGGGTGGGGCAGCGATTCCCATCATATTTGGGGCGCGTGAGCGAGCTCCAACTCGGCCCATTCAAACTGTACGATCTTCCGGCTGCGACCGGTGGCGTTCAACTCATCGGCGACGCGGTCTGGCATCGCTTCAACGTCGTCTTCGATTTTTCGCGGTCGGTGATGTACCTGGAACCGATCGGCTACTCAAGCTTGAAGTAGCTCGGCGTCACACGCCACTTCCCGTCGCCATAGCGCAAAACTGCGCTCGCGTCCGGTTTGGTGGGGCAGCAAAGTGCGGCGTTTGGTGCGTAGTACGGGCCGTTAAGCTCGATCGAGTCGCCGCTGCCGTCGCGCCGGATCGTCGCACGCAGTTCGCACGGGTTGCCGACCGAAACTGCGGGAGCGACGCCGCCCCCCGGAGCGGTTGCGAAGACGCTCACGGTCGCCGAACCGCAATCCGCACCCAACTCGTGCGACTGCACGACGAGCTGCTGAAAGACCGGGCCCTTCAGGTGTGCCGTGCCGACGATTCGCAATTCCTGGACCGGGAACCACATCTTCGCCCCGTTTGCCTGGGTTACGCGCGAGAGTGGTCCGCCGTTGCCCGGCGATCGATAGCGCAAGCGGTACGCTCCGCGGCTGAGCGCGTAGATTGAAAGGTACCATTGATAGAACTCGCGCCCATTCCCCGAGCCGGCCAGCTTCTTGCTGGCCACGGCGCGCCACTGAGCATTCGCGTGTTCGCCATTGAAGGCGACGCCCTGATTCTGCACGACGCTGCCGGGCGGCAGCGGGACAAACGGACTGTTTGCCGGCTGCGCGAGCGCCGTAAGCGACGAAGCGAATAGGACGGCAACAGTCGTGATGGTCAATCGTAATCGCATCATTCCGGTAGTTCTCCCGCGAGGTGCGCCGTACTTCTAGGGCCTTAGCGCACTCATTGGGATAGTTGAGGGAAGCGTAACGCCGCCCGCCCACGCCGGTGGGGTGCGAACGATCTGGCTCAGCATATCGCTCCAGGCTTGTGTGAGGATGGGCACCAGGGTTATCAGCCGATGGATCCCGCCCGGTTCGGAATAGAACGAGACCTCGAGTCCGGAAGCTTGCAGAAAGGCCGCGGTCGCGGTTGGATACTGCGTCGGGATACTTTCGTCGGCACGGCCGGTCAGCACGTAAAAGGGCGTCGTGCGCATCAGCGCGACGACCCGGCGTGAGTCGGAGCCCAGCAGCGCGCCGGCAATGCACATCACCGCGGACCACTCGCCGGGATGGACCGTCGCCACTTCGAAGACCGAGAAGCCTCCCATCGAATATCCTGCCAGATAGCGTTTGCGCGGATCGATTGTGAAGGCGTTGGTGGCGGCATCGAGCGCGTCGTAGACATCGGAGGCGGATCCGCGAAAATCGTAGTAGCCGCGCCCCCACGGGGCGACCACGATCGAATTGGTTTTCTCGGCGAGCGCGGCGATGTATTGCGGCGAGATCAGCTGCGATTCCGACTGGGGATGACCGTGCAGAAAGACGATCAACGGCGCGGCCCGGCCGGGAACGTAGCTCGACGGAACGTAGACCGCTACTGGCTGCATGGTGGCGTCGCTCGACGCGCGCACGAGGATTTCACCCCATCCGCGAACCGACGCCATCGGACGATAGGAACGTTCGAGCAACTGCGTTGCCAGACTCAGATCGAGTGTCGCAGTTTGGCGGAGGGTCGCAGACCAGTCCACCGCCGTATAACCTTCCGGCGGGCTCGGATCCTCAAGTGAATCGGCGTCGTCGCGCAGCCGCTGATAGTAGTCGAAGGTGGTATCGTGACCGGCAACGGGCGCGATCTGGGACACTTTCGCAAGATAGATCGCGGCGGTCGTGCGCAGCGAGTCAGAAAGGCTTTCGCTCGAGCTCCCGATTAGGAGGGTCAACATCGCCAAGCTGACGAGTTTGCTGCTGGTCATGACTAAATCAGATGCCGGCGTACCACTCGTAGCCCTCGTCCTCCCAGTAGCCGCCGTGACCGCCGGCGATCACGGCAAAGCTGCCGACGACCTCGATGCGGCCGATCCACTTGGCGCTCTTATAGCCGAGTTGCGTCGGTACACGCAAACGCACGGGTGCGCCGTGATCGGGGTCCAACGGCGCGTCGTTCAAGCGCATTGCAAGCAGCGCCTGCGGGTGGCGCGCTTGGTGGAGATCGAGACTCTCGTAGTAGAGATTGCCCGCTCCGTCGTTGTCCATGCACCGGAAGACCACGTAACGCGCGTCCTGGCGCGGCACCACCGCCGCGAGCAGCGCCCCGAGCGGAACTCCGCTCCACTTTCCGATCACACTCCAACCCTCGACACAATCGTGGCGCGTGATCTGCGTCTGCTGCGGCATACGGTGGAGTTGGTCCAACGAAAAGGCCTGCGGTCTCTCGACCGCGCCGTCCACGATAAGGCGGTATCCGGCAAAGTTTCCAGCTACCAAATTTGTATAGCGCGCATCCGACGGGGTTGCAAAACCGTTCACCCGGAACTGACGGTCAACGTCGCGCTCCTGGTACTCACGAGCCAGCCCGCGCGTCCCGATCAGCGCGTGGTTGAGCGTCTCGGCCGAAGCCAGCATTTGGCGAATGCCGCTGCTGCGGTTAAGCGCCGAACTCACCGGGCCGCATCCCGCCAGCGCCGACACGGTCGTTGCGAGAAAGAGCCGCCGCTTCATTCGACTTGGTACCAGCCGGTTATCATCGAGCGCATTTGGTTGACCACCCCTTGCGTCGCCACTTGGAACGTATGGAGCGCAAAGAATCCAAGCAGCAGGATCATGCCGGCGAAATGCCAGAGCCGCGCGAACTGCCGCCCGCCAAAGACGACGGTGAGCGGATTCGCAATCGCGTCGATGCCGGGAGAGAGCGCCAAGCCGGTGAGGACGACCAGCGGCGCGATGACGAAAAGCACGGTAGTATAGGCGGCCTTCTGCAGCGGGTTGTAGACCCCATGCGCGGGCGGATCTTTGCGCAATTTCAGGTAATAGGCTTGCATTGGCCAAAGCTTCGGCAGATCGCTAGGCCGCAAGACCATCTCGCGCAAGTTTCCCTTGACTGCGCTGGAGAGCAGCCACGCCAACCAGCAGAGTGCCGCGATCCAGGCAAAGAAAAGATGCCAGCGGCGACCGCCGGCGAGGTCTTGGTAGCCGGGGATTATGATCGCCGCGGGAAACGCGTGCGCGCCTCGCGATCCGATGCCGTCGCCGGTCCAGCCCAGCCATCCGGTGGTAACGAAAGTATGGCCGAAGAGCGTCGTGGTCCCCACGCCATCAGCCGGCGACCCGATCGCGAGAACGCGCCGAGCCGGATCGCTCTTGTCGGAGGCATCTAAATTGGGCGACGCGTTGAAGATCTGCAGCCCGCTGCCCACCAGAACTAGGAGCGCAACGACCCAGAGCCAGTGGCTGACGCGCGTCAGCAATGCGTACCGATAGATGGTCTGGCGTCCCGTCTCTTTCATCTGGCAAGTATAACGCTTGCGAGGCCCGCTCGGATGATGCCGCGAACCCCGGCCGCCATGGCCGAGTGCATTACCCTCGCCGTCGCCGACGGCGTCGCCCGTGTTACGCTGGCGCGGCCGGAGATCCGTAACGCTTTCAATGCCGAGGTAATCGAGCGGCTGCGTGAGGTTTTTGCCGGTCTCACCGCCTCCGATGAGGTGCGCGCCGTAGTGCTGGCCGGGGAAGGGAGCGTCTTCTGCGGTGGAGCGGACATCAACTGGATGCGCGCGTCGCTCGACTTGAACTTTGATGATAACGTGCGCGACGCCGAGCAGATGAGCGATATGTTCCGCGCGATCGACAACTGTCCGAAGCCGGTCGTCGGCCGAATCCAAGGCGCTGCACTGGGAGGAGGTGCGGGACTCGCCGCAGTCTGCGACATCGCGATCGCAGCGGAAGAGACCATCTTCGGCTTTACCGAGGTGAAGCTGGGGATCATTCCGGCGGTCATTTCGCCCTTCGTGCTCGCCAAGATCGGGGCGTCGCACGCGCGCGCGCTCTTTCTTACCGGCGAACGTTTCGACGCTCATCGCGCCAAGGAGATTGGTCTCGTCCACGAAGTCGTTCCCGCTGCCCAGCTCGACGATGCGATTGACCGGCGCTTGGCGGAGCTTCGCACCGCCGGCCCGATTGCAGTGAGCGCGGCGAAGCTGCTCGTGCATCGCGTACTCGACAACTCGTACGACGACTCACGGGCAATCACGGCGCGCGCGATCGCGCGACAGCGCATCGGCCCCGAAGGCCAGGAAGGCTTGCACGCCTTTCTCGAGCGGCGCAAAGCCTCGTTCGCAAAACCTGTGTCATCCTGAGCGGAGTCGAAGGATGATTAAACGGCTGCTGATCGCCAATCGCGGTGAGATCGCCGTCCGCGTTGCGCGTGCGGCGCGCGAAATGGGCATCGTTCCATTGGGCATTTACTCCGAAGCCGACGCGCGGGCGTACCATCTGCAGTTCGTTGACGAAGCGCGCTGCATTGGTCCGCCGGCTGCAGCGCAGTCTTATCTCAACGCCGAAGCGATCGTTGCCGCCGCCGTCGCGATGCAGGCGGACGCCGTCCATCCGGGCTATGGATTCCTCTCCGAGCGCGCGCTTTTCGCGCGCGCGGTTCGTGACGCCGGATTGATCTTTGTGGGTCCGACGCCCGAAGCGATGGCGGCGATGGGGAGCAAGATCGAAGCTAAACGCCGCGTGCGCTCCTTCGACGTGCCGACGGTTCCGGGATACGACGGCGACGACCAATCGTCCGCAGAGCTCTTGAAGCAAGCGCGTCGGGTCGGTTTTCCCTTGATGATCAAGGCGAGCGCAGGCGGCGGAGGCCGGGGCATGCGGGTCGTCGAGGCGCCCGCCCGTTTCGATGAAGCGCTGGAAGCTGCGAAGCGCGAAGCGCTTGCCGCCTTTGGCGACGACGCCGTGCTGCTCGAGCGCTACCTTCGCGATCCGCGCCACATCGAGTTCCAAGTCCTCGCCGACGATTACGGGACGACGATACATCTAGGCGAGCGCGAATGCTCGATTCAACGCCGCCACCAAAAAATCGTGGAAGAGGCGCCCTCGGTGGCACTGAGCCCGCAGCTGCGCGCCGAGATGGGTGCGGCTGCCGTACGCGCTGCCGAATCGGTCGGCTACTCCAACGCCGGAACCTGCGAGTTTATGCTCGATGGTGACGGAAAGTACTATTTCTTAGAGATGAACGCACGCTTGCAGGTCGAGCATCCGGTCACCGAGCTCGTGTACGGCATCGACCTCGTCCAGTGGCAGCTGCGAATCGCGAGCGGAGAGCGCTTGACCTTGCCGCAATCGGAACTGCGCCCGCGCGGCTGGGCTATCGAGGCACGCCTTTACGCCGAAGACCCCGCCAACCGGATGTTGCCCTCAACCGGCATCATTCTGCACTGGTCGCCGCCGGAAGGGCCGGGGATTCGCCTCGACGCCGGGGTTACGGCCGGAAGCGAAGTAAGACACTACTACGATCCGATGCTCGCAAAATTGATCGCCTTCGGCAGCGATCGTGCGGCCGCAATCGCGCGGCTCGAACGAGCACTCGCCGATTTCACGATCGGCGGCGTGCGTACGAATCTCCCGCTGTTGCTTTGGATCGTACGCAACCCAGCCTTCCGCGCCGGCGAGACAACGACGAGCTTCCTCGATCGGCACCTCGACGAAGCGATCTTCGCCCCGAGCGCGCCGCCGCGCGAGGCGATCCTGCTCTGCGCCGCCGGGTTGCTCGCGGACGGGCGTGCGCCATGGCGGATCGGCGGAGCCGGGATGCCGCTACGCCTCCAGCACGATCTCGGCGTCGTCAACATGCTTGCGGATGCGACCAGCGATCCCGATGCCTGGCGGATCTCCGGTGACTATCGCGGGAAGCTGCACGCGCAACGTTTCGAAGATCTAGTGCGCGCCGACTTCGACGGCGAGTCGATCGCCGGCGCGGTCACCTGTCACGATGGTGTTTTCAGCGCGCATCTCGACGGCCGCGCTTGGCCTTTCGCATTCGCAGCGCCACCCTCCGCCGACGCGACCGGCCGAGGCGGCGGAGTTGTTGCCGCCGGACACGTCACCGCGCCAATGCCCGGAAAGATCGTCAAAGTCGCGGTTCGGGATGGGGAGGCGGTCGAAGAGCACGCACTGCTGGCCGTGCTGGAGGCAATGAAGATGGAGCACCGCATCGAAGCCTCTGCGGCTGCAAAAGTGAAATCCGTGCTGGTGAAAGAGGGGCAAATCGTCGCGGCCGGTACCCCGCTGGTGGAACTTTCATGAGGCTGGCGTTGTCATTCTGAGCGGAGTCAAAGGATGACGTTACCGCGCAGCGTGACACTTTTCGAGATGGGCCCGCGCGATGGGCTGCAAAACGAAAGTGCCATTATCACAACCGAGGACAAGGTCCGTTACGTAGACTTGCTTTCCCAAACCGGCCTGCGGTGGATCGAAGCGACCTCCTTTGTCAGCCCCACGGCGATCCCGCAGCTTGCGGATGCCGCCGACCTCTTCGCGCGCATTCGCAAGGTGCCCGGCGTGCGCTACCCCGTGCTCGTTCCGAACGTCAAAGGGTACGAGCGCGCACGAGCGGCCGGGGCGGACGCGATCGCCGTCTTCACCGCGGCCTCGGAACGATTTACAAAACGCAACATCAACATGACCATCGATGAGTCGCTCGTGACGTTTCGCGACGTGGTGCGCGCAGCCAAGCGCGACGGTGTCTGGGTGCGCGGCTATGTATCGACCGCGTTTGGTTCCCCTTTCGGTGACGCCGTCACGCCGCAGATGGTCCTCGACGTCAGCCTTAAACTGATGGAAATGGGATGCGACGAACTCTCGATCGGCGACACGATCGGCGTCGGCGTCCCCAGTCAGGTTGACGCTTTAGTTGCGCTCCTGCGCGAACGCATTCCGCTCGACTCGATCGCCTTGCACTTTCACGACACGCGCGGCACGGCGCTCGCCAATCTGTACGCCGCCTTGCAGCACGGTATCGCCAAGTTCGACGCGTCGTCCGGCGGCTTGGGCGGCTGCCCTTACGCGCCCGGCGCAACCGGTAACGTCGGCACCGAAGACGTACTCTATCTGCTGCAACAAATGGACATCGAGACGGGCGTCGATCTCGCAAAGGTACGCAAGGCCTCGCGGTTTATTGCGGGCGTCGTCGATCACGCCTTGACCAGCAAAGCCTATCAGGCGATGGAAGCGGCCGAGTCGCGCGCCGCCGCAAGCTGACACTATGTCATCCTTCGACTCCGCTCAGGATGACATAGCGTTTGCGTCCTCGACGTAGCCTGTCCTGAGCGTAGTAATGTCATGCTGAGCGAAGTCGAAGCACGAAGGGCTCAGGGTGACAGGGGAACTTTAGCGGCGCGCGAGTGGAATGACGAAGCGTGTCGCCGTGTGCGAGTCGCTGTAGGCACTGATCTTGTTGTCGACCAGGCCCGCGGCGATTCCGGCTGCACGCACCTCCGCATCACTCGGATAAGCACCGCGTCCCTTCGGGTGAAAGATCCAGAGGGCGCCGTCGGGTTTGAGGTGTTTGGCCGCGCGTGCGATTCGCGTAAGATCCCTTGGGGCGTCGACGCGCAGAAAGATCAGATCGTAGCGGGTGCGCAGCGCTTGCGATGCAGCCTTCGCCAGCCGCTGGTTTAAGCCGGTCGTGAAAGTTTCTTCGTGGCGGCCGGCCACCGCGACGTGCGCGTCGGCGGTGACGCCGAGCTTCTCGAACAGCGTACGACCGGAGTAGTCACGCTCGCTGCGAGCGGTCATAAAAAACCGAGGTTCTTGGGTTTCTCGGGAATCTCCGTGTAGGCCATCGGACGATCCCACCAATCGTGGCGACGCGCGCGCAGTTGCGCCTCGCTCGGCGGAGGCGGCAGTTGGAGTTCGAGCGCCCACACGTAGGCAGCGAGATAGCGCTCGATCATGCGATCGACAGTGAACTCGCGCTCGACGTGGCTGCGGCACGCGTGACGGTCGAGCGAGGCCAAGAGCGGGACCTTGCTGACCGCATCCTCGACGCCGTCACATAAAAAACCGGTTACGCCGTCGACGACGATTTCCGGAATCGAACCCATGCGTGCCCCCAGGACCGGGGTGCCGCATGCCATCGCTTCGATGGTGGTGAGGCCGAAGCGTTCGGGACGAGTCGTCATATGCACCAGCGCGAGCGCATTTGCCAGGAGCTCGTTGCGCCCCTCACGCTCCACTGCGCCCAAGAACTGCACGCGATCGCCGTCGATTCGCGGCGCGATCTGCTCCCGAAAATATCGCTCATCCTGCTGGATGGCGGCGATTTTCAATCGGACTCCGGCACGTTCCGCGATCTCGATCGCGAGATGCACGCCTTTCTCGGGGTGAAAGCGCCCCAAAAAGCAGAGATACTCGCCCGGCCGGTCGCTGAAGGTGAACTGTGCGGGATCGATCCCGTTGTAGGTTGTCGCAAGGTACTCGAGACCGGGGTCGCGGTCGGCGTTGGAAATCGAACAGTAAAAACTGCGCGCCGCACCCGCGTAGTAGGCGGCCAGAATCTGCGGCGAGGAAAAACCGTGAATCGTTGTGAGCAATGGCGGCGCGCTGGATGCAAGCGCATAGGTCAGCGGCTTCCAATCGAAGTTGTTGTGGATGAGATCGAACTCCGGCGCACGACGAAAGAGTTCGGCAATATGCAGTGCGCTGAAGACCTCGCCGTTGAGCGCCGGATCTTCATTGAGTCCGACCGGGACGACGGAGATTACTCTGCCGTCGAAGCGCGAGTTGCCGGTAGCAAAGAGCGTCACGTCGAGCCCCCGCCGGCGCATGCCGTCGGCGATGTTAAAGGCAATCTGCTCCCAAGGGCCGTACCCCGGGGGCGGCGCGGGCCACGAAATCGCCGCCAGCACCGCCAGCCGCAGACCCTTCAAATCCACCGGTTACAGCAACCCTTTAGCGGTCGTCGTCAACGACATGATCGTTACGGTCGGCGACGGCGAGGTTGTAGCGGGTGCGACGGATCAGATTTTTCATCGACACTTCCGAAAACGACGGTATGGGTGTGGTACGCGTGTAGTCGAACATATCGCTCAAGTCGTCGTCGGTCGCGTCACGTTGCCCCAGGTTCCCGAGTGCCCAGTTCTTCTCGATGAATCGCAGGATCGATGTCGACTCGCGGCGAGTGTGCGAAACGTACGGCGCTGCCTGTGGGTTGCGCGCGTCGTAACCTGAGTGCGCCCAGGCCGAGAGCACGAGAATTGGAATGCGAAAGCCCCATGCCGTGCCGTCGGGACCGGGCGGCGGCGCAACGTGATCGTACCACCCGCCGGAGTCGTCCCAGGTGAGAATGAGCGCGCTATTCTTGTAATAGTTGCAGGCGGGAGCGGCGTGCTGGCTCTGTACGATTGCGAGGTAGACGGATCCGACCCAGCCCGGGCCTCCGGCACTCAAGTTTCCGGCGTGATCGGAGTCAAGCCAATTCGGCATCACGAACGAAACTTGCGGCAGCCGGCAGCTCTGAATGTCACCGAGAATCGTTCCCGACGGCGTAATTACGTTGCGCTCCCAATCGGGACCGTACCGGATTTTTCGGAACGCGTCGAAGATGTTTACCGCCGGATTGCTGGCGTCGTTGTATGCGCCGGTGTACGCCTTCCAGCTTACCTGCGCCGCATCGAGCAGATCGGCGACCGTCATCTGGTCGAAACACGGAAAAATTCCCGGCTTGACGATCGCTTCGCCTTCGCCAAAGAGCGGGACGGTGGTGCCGGGCTTGGAATCGCAGCCCCAGATGGCGTCGTTTGGATTGCCGGCGATGCGGCTCTGGCCCGTCATCAGCGTGTAGTGACTCGGGAACGTCGGAACGAGCCGCGTCGCGAAGTTTTCGTCGGCCAGTGCGTAGCGAGCTGCGAGCAGATGATAGATCGTCGTCTCCGCATAGGGAAGATAGGCATAGGGAAATCCAGAGGCCGGCTTCACCAAACCAAGCACCGTCGTCACATGATCTTGCACGAAGCCGTCCATCCTGCCACGATTCCATTCGGCCAGCAGCGCAAGATGGTTGTGACTCGGATCGGCCGGATACTCGAACGGCACCGCTTTGAGCGTCACCGGCTGGCCGTCGACCGTCGTCGTCTGCGAGGTGTTGGCTCCCGGATAAGGCCCACCGTGGGCCAGAATCGAGGACGCGAACAGATTATCGAAGGTGCGGTTCTCCTGCACCACGACGATAACGTGTTGAATCGGGCTTCCCGCAATCGGCGCTCCGACTGGAACCGGCGTAGCCGCCGCACTTTTCGTCCGGCTGATGACCGGCCCTAATGCAATCGCGAGGATTAAGATGCTTAAGATAACGGTGCCGCGCATTTTGTAATAATAGCCTATTTTGGCTATTGAATTAGGCCGCTTTTAAGAACGAGCTGGGGTTCGCGCAAGGCGCGCACATCTTGGCCGGCGTCGCGCGCCAGCAGGAGCAGATCGGCCGGCTCACCAATTGCGAGGATGCCGCGATGCAGGCCAATGAGTTCGGCGGCGACGTTGGTGGCCGCGTGGAGCGCTTGCTGCGGCGTCATCCCGAGCACCGCCCACATTAGCTCGACCTCCTGTGCGTAGTCGTCGTGATAGTTGTAGGGCGTGCCGGCGTCCGAGCCGCCCGCGATGCGTACCCCGCCTTCGAACGCACGCCGAATGTTCGTCAGCATCGCCTCGCTGACGGTGCGCGCTTTCTCGACCGCATAACGCGGTTGACGCCCCTCTTCGAGGTGTGCCAGGATGCAGGTCGGGGCGCTGAGTGTGGGAACGAGAAAGACGCCACGTTCCTTGAAGATCGCGATCGCCTCGTCGTCGAGCATGTGACCGTGCTCGATCGAGTCGATGCCGGCGAGTAGGGCGTTTTTGATGCCTTGCGCACCGATCGCGTGCGCGGCGGCGCGCAGTTCGTGCCGATGCGCTTCGTCAACGGCAGCAGCAAGTTCGTCGGGCGTCAACTGCGCGTTTCCTGGAACGGCCCCTTTCGTCAACACGCCACCGGTCGCGATGAGCTTGATGCAGTCGGCTCCGGCCAGCATCTGCTCCCGTACCGCCTTGCGAGCGTCCCACGGCGAATCGACCGCCCGGCCGATCGGCCAGCCGTGACCTCCAGTCATGCAGAGCACGCTGCCTGCCGCGCGCATTCGTGGGCCGGGAATGCGCCCTTCTTCGATTGCCTCGTGCACGGCCGGCCCTATGCCGTTGGAGCTGCCGAGATCGCGGATCGTCGTGATTCCGGCCTTCACCGATTTGCGCGCATTCTCGGCTGCGCGCAAGAGTCGTTGGTTCGGGGTGGACGACAGAATCGCGCCCATCACGTCGGGCTCGCCGCTCATCTCAAGGTGAGCATGTGCGTTCACCAAACCCGGCGTTACGCAGGCCGCCTCCAAATCGCGCTCGCCGCTGGCGGCCCGGATTTCTTTCACCAAACCGCCGTCGACAACGATATCGACACGATTCTTCGGCGGCTCGAGCGTACCGTCGTAGAAGACTCCGGCTCGAATGATCATCGATCGTCTATTCGAAACGGGCGCGCGAGGAACCCTTTAGTGAATGGGGAAGCTCGTGAGACTCTTTACGCCGTTGACGACAAGCTGAACGGCGATGGCCGCGACGATAATCCCTACGATCCTTCCAACGGCGTCGATGCCGGCTTCGCCGAACCACTTCGTGAGCTGAACGGCACTGCGCATAGAGGCGTACGTGATGCCGATGACCACGAGCGCCGTCACAACAAAAACTGCACCGTTGAGAATTGGATGGGAAGGCGAGGGATTTACCAAGGTAACGCTCACGGTCATCGCGCCGGGCCCGGTGATAATCGGAATTCCGAGTGGGAAGACCGCCGGATCGCTGGCAGGGCGTGCATCTGCGATCGCCTTGTTGGCCGTCTGGGCATCGGTTTTCTCGGCGAGGACCATGTCGAATGCGACCTTCAGAAGCAGCAGGCCACCAGCGATTTTGAAGGCACCGATTTCGACGCCGAGTGCGCGGAGCAGAGCGTCGCCTACAAAAGCAAAACCAATCAGCGCGATGCCCGCCACTACGTTTGCCCGCAGTGCAATCGCTGCTTTCTCTCTGGGCGAGCGCCCTTGGGTGAGCGTCACAAATGCTGCGGCGGCCTCGATGGGATTAAGGGTCGCAAGCAAAGTGACGAAGACGTAAAACGCCCTACCGACCTCCCCGGCTAACATTGCGACCAGCGCAGTTTCGCATGCGCGGCGCGTGCACGCGCGAGCGCCGCGTCGTCTACCGGGCCGTCGACCAGCATCGTGAAATGTCCCATCTTGCGCCGGGCCACCGCGTGGCGCTTGCCATAGACGTGCAAGACGATCGATGGGTCGGCTAAGAGTTCCGGGACGCCGGCAAGATGGTCGCCGGCGCCGTCACCCAAAATGTTCATCATCACCGCATTGGCGAGCATTCTTGGCTGCGAGAGCGGCAAATCGCAAATCGCGCGCACGTGCTGCTCGTACTGCGAACAGGGCGTGACGTCGATCGTGTAATGGCCGCTGTTGTGGGGGCGCGGCGCGATCTCGTTGACCAACAGCTCGCCGCCGGTCGAAAGGAAGAATTCGACGCAATAGGTACCGACGATGCCCACCCGACGTCCGAGGATTACCGCCATCTCGCGCGCTTTCTCGGCCGTGTGCGCGTCGACGCGAGCGGGGGCGACCGTCGTCACGAGGATGCCTCGATCGTGGGTATTTTCGGCCAGCGGATAGGCGACGATATCGTCGCGCGCGTTGCGCGTCGCGATCACGCTCAGCTCGCACGCAAGCGCGACCAGCTTTTCAAAGATCAGCTCCACGCCCCCAGCGGCGGCCAGCGCATCCCGGGCTTGCTCGAACGAAGCGACCTCCCATTGGCCCTTGCCGTCGTAACCGCCGTGCACCGTCTTGAGCACGGCCGGGAATCCGATGCGCTCGGCCGCACGTGCGAGCTCAGCCTCGTTGCTGACGCGCGCAAACTCGGTAGTCGCCAGGCCCGCATCACGCACGAGCTGCTTCTCCAACAAGCGGTTCTGCGTGACGTGCAGCACGCTGCTGCCGGGCGTCACCCGGTGCGAGAGCGATTCGAGGCGGCGCACCGATCCTACGTTGATGTTTTCGAACTCATAGGTGATCACGTCGCTGCGGCGGCCGAGCTCTTCGATCGCCGGAAGGTCGTCGTAGGCGGCAACGATTTGTTCGTCGGCGACCTGCCCGCAGGGCGAGTGCTCCTGTGGATCGAGTGTGATCACGCTATAGCCCATGCGCTTAGCGTCGAGGGCAAACATTCGGCCGAGCTGACCTCCGCCGATGACGCCGATAGTTTCGACTGGTTTCAATCGAGGACACTGGAGGCCGACGTATCGTGCATACGCGACACATATGCGGCCAGCCGCTCGGCGACGGCTGCATCCTGCAGCGCAACGATGCGTGCGGCAAAAAGCGCCGCATTGATCGCACCCCCGATTCCCATCGTTGCGACCGGGACGCCCGGCGGCATCTGCACGATCGAAAGCAGCGAGTCGAGGCCGCCCGCCAGCGAGGACTGCACCGGAACGCCGATGACCGGGATCAGCGTCTTCGCGGCCGTCATGCCGGGCAGATGGGCCGCGCCGCCCGCACCGGCGATGATAGCAGCAAGGCCGCGCCGCGCGGCCGAGGCCGCGTACTCGAACATCTCGTCGGGCATGCGGTGCGCCGAAACCACCCGTACTTCGCACGGGATTTCGAGTTCGTCGAGCAGCTCCCGCGCAGCCGACATCGTAGGCCAATCCGAACGACTACCCATAATAATACCCACGATCGGTGTTTTGCCGGCCTGCGCCATCGGTCAAGCGCTTCGCGCCGATGTCCACGTTGTCATCCTCGGTCACGGTTGTCATCCGCGCCAAGGTTGTCAACCGCGTCAAGGATGTCATCCAGAGCCAAGGTTGTCATCCAGAACCAAGGTTGTCATCCTGAGCGGAGTCGAAGGATGCATGGCAATGTCTCGATTTCTTCTGGGCATCAACTATTGGCCGCGCCGCAGCGCGATGTATATGTGGGAGCGTTTCGATCTCGATGAGATCCGCGAGGACATGGCGCACATCAAGAGCTTAGGGCTCGATGTCGTGCGATTCTTCCTCATGTGGGAGGCATTTCAACCGCAGCCGGCCACGATGAACCCGGATACGCTGCGCTGTTTCGACGCGGTGATGGAGGAGATCGCTAACGCCGGTTTGCAGGCGATGCCGACGCTCTTCTGCGGTCACATGAGCGGCGTCAACTGGTTGCCCGCATGGACGCTCGAACGCGAAACCGTGCAAGGGCGTTTTCGTACGATCGCCAACGGCGCGGTCGTCGAGCGCGCCATCGGGGATTTTTACGCCAACCCCGAACTGCTTCGCGCACAAGTATTCTTCGCACGTCGCGTCGGCGAGCGTCTCCGCGGTAATCCGGCGCTTTTTGCATGGGACCTTGGCAACGAGTTCTCTAATCTGCGTCAACCGATGATCGCGCGCGACGCCGCCGAGTGGAGCGTGCGACTGACCGACACGCTGCGAGAGGTTTCCGGCGCAGACGTAACGGCAGGGATGCACGGCGAGGATTTGAGCCAGGACCGTCATTTGCGCCCTTCGAGCATCGCGTTGCCGTGGAGCTTTGCAACCATGCATGGCTATTCGGTCTACAGTGACTTTGCGCGCGATCGGCTCGACACCAACGTCGTTCCTTATCTTTGCCAGCTGCAGCAATCGTTCAGCGGCAAGGACGTGCTTTTCAGCGAGCTGGGCAATCCCGAATGTCCCCCGGGTAGCAATCTCGTGAACGGCTTTGCCTGCCTCGACGAGACCGAGATGGCGCAATACGCGAACGGCGCGATCCAGCGGCTGCAGGCGCGCGGTGCACGCGGCGCGTTCTGGTGGTGCTGGGCCGACTACGACACCGCGCTCGCAACCCTTCCGCCATTCGATCTCGCGCCCCACGAACTGCGCTTCGGCGTGGTGCGCAGCGACGGAAGCTTTAAGCCGGTCGCGCACGCTCTCGCGGCGCTCGCTAGCGCGGGGAACGGCACGATCGATCCGCCGCCTTCACCAATCGCCGACGAAGCGCAGCACTACGCGGGCCTCCCCCAAAGCATCGATCGCGAGTACCGGGCGTACTGCGACCGTTATGCCTGAGGAGCGGACGCTGGTCCTCACCGGGGCGAGCTCCGGCATCGGCCGGGCGCTCGCACTCGCTGCGGGCGCTGAGGGTTATCGCGTTGTGATGGTGGCACGCCGCGGCGATAGGCTCGAGGAGGTCACGCGATCCATTCGCAACCTCGGCGGTACTTCGGTCGCGATCGCCGGCGATGTCACCGCGCGCGACATGCCGGCCCGAATCGCCGAAACGGCGACGCGCGCGTTCGGACGCATCGACGTCGTCGTTAATAATGCGGGTGGCGGTGCGTATGGTCCGCTGCTCGAGCAGAGCGACACGGCAATTGACGCACAATGGCAGCTTCATGTCGCGGCGCCGCTGCGAATTGCCCGCGCGGCTTTGCCCTATCTCGAAGCGACCCACGGTCAGCTGGTCTTCATCGGCTCGGGCAGCGCCCGGATACCCCTGAAGAATTACGGTGCCTACGCTCCCGCCAAAGCCGCAATTCGGGCGGCGGCAATTCAGCTGAGGCGCGAGCTGCGCCTCCACGGAATCGCCGTCACCTACGTCGACCCAGGGCTGGTGGCAACGGAGTTTCACTCCGCCATGGGCATCGAACGCGCCGACGAAGTTCCCGCTGCCTCGCCCGAACGCGTTGCAAGCGCGATCCTGCGCGGCATCTCCCGCCGCTCCGCGGTGGTCAGCGGCGTGCCGTGGCAGACGGCCGGAACGGTGCTGGGTGAGTGGCTCGGCACGCTCGCCGACCCGATCGTCGCACGCTTCACGCCGAAACGCGAGGCTCGTGCCCAGCCTTTCGACGTGGCTCCGGATGCCGGGCTACTCGTTGAGCCTGAGCCGTCTTCGAATGTCACGCCAACGAGCGCCGAAGGGAACCTTTCATTTGAGGCAGCGCTTGAGCCGGTGGCGCGGCGAATGGAACGGGTGAAGTTGCCGCCAAGTTTCCTGCGCGAAGCGCTGAAACCCGGTACCGTGCTCGAACTCAACGCACTCGCGATGCGCTGGGCGGGAATGCCGAATAAGAACGAACGCGCCGCGCTGCGCGAGGCGCTCGATGCGCTCGCAGTGGGCGGTTATCTCGAACCGTTGGAGGACGAAACGTGGGAAGTTCTACGCTCCGCCGGGTGAGCGGTGCGATCGCCGCCGTCGCGCTTGCTGCTTTGGCTGCAGGAGTGGTTCGGGCTTCGGTGGGGCCGCCCGAACAGCGCGGCATTTTCGCCTTGCTGGGCGGCACGCCAAAGATTCTCTCCGAATTCTGGGCCGTACAAGGCACGGGTTTAAGTGCCACCTTACAGATTCGTCAGCTTGCGCTCGACGGAAAAACCCCTATTCTCAACTACGATGCCGATATGGAGAAACTGATACATTTGGTCGTCGTGCGCGACGACTTCGCGACCTTCGCTCACCTGCATCCCACCTTCGAAGCGACCACGGGGATCTTTGCGCAGAGGTTCACCAAAGAGCCGAATCATCGGTATTACGTCTACGCCGACACGGTACCGCGCCACCTCGGCCAGCAAGTCTTTCGCTTCACGATGGAGAGCGACGGTCCGGCCGCCGCTTACAAACTTGCCACAGCCCCATCGTCAACGAGCAGCGTTGCCGCTCCCTACATGGTGACACTCGCTCGCACGACGCTCGCAGCGAACCAGGCCCAGACGCTCAGCATAACCATCTTTGAAGGTGGCCGGCCTGCTCGCAACCTCGGCACGTATCTGGGCGCCTTGGCACACGCCATCTTCATTGACATCTCGACCCTCGAGTACGCGCACGTACACGCGATGGCGCGCGGCTCGACGATGTCCATGGGGATGCCCGCCCAGCCCGGACCTTTCATGCAGATGACGTTACCGCCGTTTCCAGCGGGAACCTATAAGCTCTGGATCCAGTTTAGCGGCGCACGAGGGTTAGTCTACACGGCACCCTTTACGATACTCGTGCGGTGACTCGGCGCAGTTGCTTCGCGCCGAGCGCCGCGAAGAAGAGCAGCGTCGCGAGCAAAACAATCGTCGCGCCGCTCGACGCGCGCACGTAATACGAAAGATATAATCCGCCCACCGTGCTGACCGCCCCGAAGACCGCCGCCAGCGCCATCATCGGCGAGAAACGCGAGGTAAGCTGATAGGCCGCCGCCGCGGGCGTGACCAGCAGTGCAGCAACGAGCACGATGCCGACTGCCTGGAGCGCGACGACGATGGTAAGCGCCAGCATCACGAGCAGCGTATATTCGTAGCGCGGCGCCGAGATGCCGCTGGCCTGCGCGACGACGGGATCGAACGTGGTATAAAGCAGACCGCGGAAGAGCACGACGACGGCGACCGTCACCACCACCGAGAGCCCGAGAATCAGCCAAAGATCCTGCGGCTGCACCGCGAGAATGTCGCCAAAAAGAAAACTCTGCAGGTCGACGGCATAGCTGCGCTGCTGGCTCATGAGAAAAACTCCCAAGGCGAACATACCGGTGAAGAGCACGCCGATGGTTGTATCCAGAGAAATCTGCCCGCGCCGATGCACAAACCCGATCCCAACAGCAGTCAGCACCGCTACCACACCCGCGCCAATATAAAAGTTGGCGCCGCGCAAGTACGCGATGACGATGCCGGCAAAGGAAGCATGCGCGATCCCGTCGCCGATGAACGAGAGCTTGCGCAGGACCACGTATGTTCCCATAGTCGAACAGAGCAATCCCACCGCGAGCGCCGCCACGAACGCCCGCTGCATAAAAGCATAATGAAACGGCTCCACCAGCGCGTCTAAGTTCATCACCTGTCATCCTGAGCGGAGTCGAAGGACGCTCCCACCTTGTCATCCCGAGCGGAGTAGAAGGACGCATTCGCCTTGTCATCGTGAGCTTGTCGAAGGACGACCAAACCACGAGCCTTCACGCGCGGATTTCCGGATGGGTGGCGTGCGCGGCGTGGGGCTCGTGATCGTGACGGAGGTGCCCGTGCGTGTGCGTATGTTCCCGAATCGCGCTGTAGGCGCCCGACTCAACGACTTCGCGCGGTGTGCCGATGGCGAGCACACGCCGGTCGAGCACCAACAGGCGATCGAACCACTCGTCAACGCGATCGAGATCGTGCGTTGACATCAGCACCGGCAATCCGCCGGCGACGAGGTCGCGGACGATTTGGCGCAGCGCCTCTTCGGTTGCCGCATCAACGCCAGTTGTCGGCTCGTCGAGCAGCAAGAGCTGTGGCTCTTGCGCGATCGCGCGCGCCACGAAGGCACGCTGCTGCTGTCCGCCGGAGAGATTTGCGATGTGGCGCCCGGCGAGGGCGCTCATGTTCACGATCTCCAGTGCGCGGCCGACGACCTCGGTATCGTGCGGACCGAAGCGCTGCCAGAAGTGCAGGCGGGCAAACCGCCCCATCGCGACCACATCCCAGACCGTCGCGGGAAAGGACCAATCGACCGCCTCGACTTGCGGAACGTAGGCGATCGTCCCGGGAGGAAGCTTGCGCGGCTGCGATCCCAGCACGCATAGCTCTCCCTTTGACGGCAGCAAAAGCCCGGCGATCGATTTGAGCAGCGTCGACTTTCCCGACCCGTTTGGCCCGACGATGCCGAGCGCTTCGCCGTAGTGCGCCGTCAGCGTCGCGACGACGAGCGCCGTGAAATCATCGTAGCGCACCACAAGATCGCGCGCCACCACCGCCTCTTTGCTCACGACCCTGTCATCCTGAGCCCCTCCGTCGAAGGATGACATCACTTCAAGGCCTGCACGATTTCGTTGGTATCGTAGGTCAGCATGGCAATGTAGTTGGCCACTCGCGGATCGGTCCCGACCGAATCGTCGTAGAGGTTCTCGACGACCTTGATGCCCGCGCCCTGCGCGATCGTGTAGAGGATCTTCGGGCTGTATTCGGGTTCGCTGAAGACCGCGCGCACGTGATGCGCCTTGGCGAGATCGATCAGCTGGGCGATCTGTTGCGGGTTGGGTTCCTGATCCGGATTGCGCTCGACGAAGCCGAGGGTCGTGATGCCGAAACGGTCGTTATAGTATTGCCACGCGTTGTGGAAGACGATCATATACCGGTGCGAGGGCGGGATCGTATTGATCTGCGCTTGTATTTGCTTGGTCAGCGCGTCGAGGCGCGCATTGTAACTCGTGGCGTTTCGCCGGTAGGCGTCGGCATGCGTGGGATCGGCGGCCACGAGCGCGTCGCGGATCCCGTTTACGCAAGCCTTGGCATACACAGGATCCATCCAGAGGTGGGGATTGGCGTTCTTCACCGGTAAACCGGTGGTGCAGACCACACGGTGCAGATCGCGCGAGCGCGCATCCTGCAGAAGCCGGTCCAGCCACGACTCGAGCCCGGCCCCGTTCTCTACCAAGAGATTCGCATCGGCGACGGTCGCTACGTCTTGCGGGGCCGGGGCAAAGGTCTCGGGCGACGCGCCGATCGGCACGATGTTTTTAACGCTCACGTATTCGCCGCCAACGCCCTGCACGAAGGAATTGAGCGTGGAAATCGTGGTTGCGACCTGAATCTTACCGTTAGTGTCACCCTGAGCGGCACCCCCTTTATCACCCTGAGCGGCACCCACCTTGTCACCCTGAGCGGAGTCGAAGGGTGACCGGTGCGCACACGCCGCGACCAGCAGCGCGCAGAGAAGCGCGAGAACAACCGTGCGGCTTATCGACACTCGCGGCACCGCCCAAAGAATTCCATCGCGTGTCCGTCGAGGGCGAATCCGTGAAGCGTTCGTAGTGATTCGGCGAACTGCTCCATCGCAGCGCAATCCACATCTTCGACGCGTCCGCAGGCACCGCAGATGGCGTGATGATGGTGATGGGCCGGCTCACAGAGCATGTACCTGGCCTCGCCCTCCGCGTCAGAACGCGCCGTTATGTCGCCCTTCGTGCGCAGGCGATCGAGCGTTCGATATACCGTGGAAAGCGAAACGCGCGCGCCGGCTCGCCTCAGCCGTTCGTGAATCTCGGCTGCCGAGAGAAAACGCGGTTCGCCTGCAAGGACCGACGCGATCGATTCGCGCGGTCGCGTGACATACTCCGCCCGGGTTCCCATTTTCGGGCTATTTGCGAATTGTTCGCAAAATCTTGCTAGGGGCTCGGCGCGGGACTCGGCGAGGGACAGGTTGCGACCGCGGTCTTAGCCTTCAGGCGGATCTGGTCACGCCAGTAGGCCGAGGTATCGGCCCAGGTCGGCAGCGCGAGCCCTACGCCCTGCGCGCGCGTCTGCACCTTCGGGACGACGCTCGCGAACGCCGGCGGAACCGTGCCTCCGTCGTTATTGATCACGTTGGCGAGCGAGAGCCAGGCGTCAGCAAGCATTATGGTCGGTAGTGCTTGCGCCGCCGCAGGGCAGGACGCATTGAGCTTCGCTGCGACGTCGGCCTCCAAGGCAAGCGCCCAAGCCGTGGTCGCTGCGATTTGCGCGAAGAGTGAGGCACGCTGCGCGTCGCTGGAGCAAACGCTGTCGAGAATTTCGCGTTCTTCGTTGATGACCGCGATAACGTCGGCAATTGCCCCGAGGCGCGCGAGCAGCTGCGTGTTATTGCCTCCGGACCCACGCCGATCATAATCGCGGACACGTGCCGACTGATCGTCGATCGTCTGGCTGTTGCAGCGGTTCGATGCATCCGCAACCGACGTGGCAGCACCCACGGGCGCGACGCCGCTGGCCGCCGCCAGAACCAGCGCGAGGCCCACAGCATTTAGAAATCTCCTCATGTACTTTGACAGGTGCCCATGCCGGCGCGTACAATCCTCCACGGTCCCAAGCAGGACCCGTGGGGATGTAGCTCAGCTGGTAGAGCACTTGCTTCGCATGTAAGGGGTCGGGGGTTCGAGTCCCCCCATCTCCACCAACGGAAACGCATTATTCTGTAAAGAGTTAGGCGTTTTTCTTTCCGTGCCAGTGCGAAGCGATGGCCGGCATTTACGACAATGCGGTACGAGTGCGGCGAATATCCGGTCCGCAGTTTGGGCGACGCCGCTTGGCGCTCCGCTTGAAGCGCCGTAAGCGCCGACCGCGATCTCGGGAAGGTAAATGACGCGTCGCGACTTCGGCGTCTTGGGCTCCGAGCGTACGAGATGACCGCCGCGGTCTTCTGCCAGCGTGCTCTTGATGGCGATCCTCCTCGCCGCGAGGTCGAGGTCATCCGAGGTGAGCGCGAACGTCTCGCCTTGACGCATGCCGGTCGTAACAGCCAGCGTCAGTAACGCACGGTCGCGAGCACTGCGCGAGGCGGCAAGGAGTTTCATCACTTGCTTGCCATCGAGAAGGGGTATCTCGGGTCGCGGTGGCTTCGCCGGCGGAACGGTCTCACACGGATTTCGCGCAATCTGTCCTCGCGAAAATGCGACATTCAAAGCGCATGAGAAAGTAACAGACGCGGTCCGCCGCGTCACCAGTCGACCTGGTCATCTTTCCAGCGTCGCAACAGGAAGCGAACGTCATCAAACGTGAGCTCGCTAAGCTGCGCGCTTCGAGGTGGGGCACGATATGCTTGCGCATCATGGACGCGAAGATTGAACGTACTCGGACGGATGCTGAGCGCATTGAGCCAAGTTGTCAGATAATCCGCAAGCGTTACTGAATTGCGCGTGGCGATCGCGGTGCGGTGCTCCTCGCGGTACTCACGCATCTTGTCAACGACCGCACTGAGGGTCTTGCCGTAGAATGACTTGCGGCTGACTGACCATCGGGGCCTTCAGGGTTAACTTGCCCTCAAAGCTGCCTATTTTGCGCCGGGATATCGTGCCCTAGCCGTGAGCGCGCTTGCCCAGCGGAAAGCACTCCGATCAAGGCGCCGGGCACGCAAACTTTTCACAAACTGCTGGACGGGGTGGAACTCGACCCGACGGGCGGCCCGTTCTCCGGTCAGCAGACCATCGGAAACGGGCACGTCCTCAGGCCATTGAAACGTACATCCAAAGTATGTTCGGAAGCTAGATGGAGACGGATTAGCGATGCCCTCGGCATCCTCCACGGTCGGCGCCTGGCTTGGCGCGATGCGGCGAGGCGCGCCGCCTGCTCGACGCGAATCAGCCGTACCCTTCGGGAAAGTGAGGGAATGGCAGACGCGGCCGTCTCAAAAGCGAGGGAGGGAACTCATGTGGGCTCGACCCCCACCTTCCCGATGGCTTGCTGAGCACAAAACGACCCCGAAAGTACGCCGACTAGTCACAAACTAGTCACGAAGATTCCTAAATCGCTATTTTTTGCAGCGCTGGAACCGGGCGGTCAGTTTTCGGCGTTTAACGCGCGGCACGCGGGGCTGTGATCGAAGCTTCCGAGATCGCGGCTTCGTGCTAAACTTGACTGAGCGGCGCGGAAACTCCGAGCTGCTGACGCATCTGCGAAAGGATCAAAGCCGATGAACCGTTTGAGTCTACGCCGCTGTGCGCTCACTGTTTGCGTAGCTACGCAGCTCGCAGGTTGTGGCGCTCCGCCGTCGACGTTCGGATCGCCCAGCGCTCTGTCGTTCAGCCGAAATAGCATCGCTAACTTCAGCGCTAGGCGGCCCGTCGCGGAGCTCTTTCACCCTCATCGCCTCTGGGCAGCCCCCGATATCGCTAAATATCCGCGTTTGCTCTTTATAACAGAAACCACGTTCAACCGCGTGAATATCTACTCGATGCCGGATCTGACGCTCAAAGGTCAAGTAATGGGCTATAAATACTCGTTTATGCAAGGCGAGTGCGCAGACAGGAGCGGGAATATCTGGGTCACCAGCGTTTTTAATAACGGCTCGTCCTTTTATGGCCAGCTCATCAAGCTTGCCCACGATGGCACCCTCTTGAGTTCAATGTACTTCCCGTACGGCTTTCCGAACAGTTGCGCAGTTGATCTAACGACCGGTAACCTTGCCGTTACCGAAGTACCCTACTCCGGCCCGGGTGCCGTCGTGATCTACGCCGGCGGCGGCGGACCCGGGAAGCCAATCATGAATCCGCAGATGCCCTTCGTCTCCTATGACGGCTACGACAGCAGCGGTCACCTCTGGGTTGACGGTACAGACGACAAGGGAAAATTCATCCTCTCCAGCTGCGGTGCATCGAGTTGCACCACGATTCCAATCACCGGCGGAACGATCGACGGCCCCGGCTTCGTGCAATATGCGGTGGGGGAGAAAACGTGGTACATCGAAGACAACGGCGACGCCGGATGTGACAGCACCAATGCTTCGTGTATTTATCCGGTCTCTAACAAAGGCGTATTGGGAACGCCCATCTCGCTCACGGATACGCACGGGCAGCCCTGCGATGTTTATCAAGGCGTGATCGCCAATGGCAAGAGCCGCGTCCTCGCTGGCCCCGGCCGCTGCGGCCGCCACTTTCTCGTTGCTCGCTGGAACTTCCCGGCCGGCGGCCCTTGGACGAACCACACGTCGGACTCTGGACTGGGTGCGGCGATTAGCCAAAAGTAGCCCACGCCGTAAGCGCCCGGCGACTGTCTCGTTTTGCGGGGGCCGTCTGGATCGTCAGGCCCGGGAGTTTCTCCCGGCTCTTGCGGTGCTCGCGGCTCAGGTTCGCGCGGCGGGTCGATGTCGCCGGGTGTCTATTCCTGGTCGTCGGGCTGCGATACGGTAAGCTCATGCAGTATGCTCCCCAAAAAAGTGGAGTCTGCGCTTTACCGTAGTGGCGTAAACATTCGCCATTGGGTCACACAGGTCGGGTCCTGATCAAGTGCACGGATTGAGGGAGCACCTACCGCTACCTCGAGCTCCGTCGTTTTATATCGGCCCCAGCAGAGCCGTTACTGCTTATGAAATATCGCAGTCGAGCGCATTACAATCTGGCTTAGGGCTAACCAATCGCCTGGAACGCCACTCTAAGAATCGGAGTATTTGCACAGCTCGGCGGGCCTGTGGCCGAGCATGATGCGGACCGGGCAAGCATCTAACGTCACTCGATTCAACATGCCGAAGCTTAAGGCTGGACGCTTCCCGCAGGACGATCCGGTAGAACCGAGCGCGGAACGCCGCCGGATCGCGCAAAGACCCGATTGTGCGTTAGCGGATGACGCGCGATTCCTGTGCCGCCTCCCGATCTCCGAGCACAGAGGCCAGCCGATGCGCCACCGGCCAGACCGCCTGAAGAAGCCGTTCGATTTCGAGACCGCTGCCGCACCTTGCGGCTTCAACGAGAGCGCTCGGGACGGGCTGCGCCATCTGGGCTCCTCCGCTTGAAAGGTTCACTTCCCCTA
>JBAVTZ010000174.1:0-13848 GCA_049696515.1 Candidatus Cybelea sp.
GCGCGAAGCGCAGCACGCTATCTCGCTCGACGACCGGCAGCGCGAGACGTCCCCCATCGATGGCGTCGAGGAGCGAGCCGGTTCGCGCGGCGAGCGTCGCGTATGCGGCGGCAACGTCATGGGCAACGCCGGAGCGCGACGAACGGATGAGACGCAGCAGGGGTGCCTCGGCGCCGGTGAGATGCCAGTGGACGGCATCGTCGACGAAGGAATGGATCTGCGCGGTATCGGGGACCACTGCGCCTGGAGTTAAAGCTTCCACCAGGCGCCCCTGCAGCCAACGTATAACCGCTTTCCGATGCGGCGAATTATCATCGGCATCAGTGGGGCTAGCGGTAGCGTTTATGGCTACATGGTGCTGCAAGCGTTGCGTGCGATCGGCGGCATTGAGACGCACCTCGTGCTCACGACCGCCGCGCGTCGCACGATTGAACTCGAGACGGAGATGACCGCCGAAGATTTCGAAGGACTCGCCGACGTCGCGCACCGGGACGATGACCTCGCGGCGGCCATTTCAAGCGGTTCGTTCCTGACCGATGGAATGTTGGTGATTCCCTGTTCGATGAAAAGCGCCAGCGCGATCGCCTATGCAATGAACTCGAATCTCCTGGTTCGCGCTGCCGACGTGTGCCTCAAGGAAAAGCGCCGGCTCGTATTGGCGGTACGGGAGACTCCGCTACACCTCGGCCATCTACGGACGCTTGCTCAGCTCGCGGAAATCGGCGCTGTGATCCTGCCGCCAGTCCCCGCGATGTACGCCAATCCGCAGAGCGTCGATGACATTATCGCGCATACAGTCGGGAAGGCGCTCGATCAGTTCGGCATCGCGAACGAGCTCTTCAAACGCTGGCGTTCTCCGGTCTAACCAGCCGCTCGGCGAGCGCGACGTCGCTCACCCGGTCGACGTTTACTGCCGTTTCGGGGTAGGGCGAAACGACCGCACGCACCGGCGCACCGAGGATCTTGGTGGCCCGCGCTTCGGCAGCAGCGATGGAAAGGCGACCGACTGCAAACCGCGCGAGCATATCCCAGCCGAAAAGCGAGGCTAGTCGAAATGGATGCTTACGAGCCGCGCCCAACCGTTCGATAAAGCGCTCTAACTGCGGTAGCGCGCGCGGCTTGATTGCCACGATGCCACCCCCGCAAAACGTCCCGTCGCGCATCCGGGCCCAAGTGTGGGGAACCTCCGGGAAGCGCTGCAGGTGAACGCGTTCTTCCACGCATCCGTACGCGACATCGGCATCGAGCGCGTTGGCGCGCATGATGAAATCTTCGACCGCTGCCGAGGTGAGCACCGGGAGGTCGGAGGCGACGACCAAGACCGCGTCATCGCCGGCAAAACCTTCCAGCCCGTTTAGCAGGCTGTCGCGGATCCGCACTCCATCCGGACGGAGTTCGTCGGCGAGCGCCAGATCTGGGTGACCGCGGACGCTCGGCGGCGCAACCACGACGATGCGCTCGACCAGCGACGATCCGCGCAGTGCCCCGAGTACGCGCCCGACGAGTGTCACCCCGCCAATGTTGACGAACGCCTTGTTCGGCGCCCCCGGCTGACGCCGCGCAACGTCGTCTTCCGGACCGCCGGCCAGAACCACCACGTCAGTCATCGGTCACCGCGCCAGTCGGGCGTCGACGCAAACGCGCCGGCCAAACGCTCATACGTCTCGGGTAGTGAAAGGCGTTCCGCGATCCCTTCGATCGTCGCTAGCTCCGCGGCGAGCGTGAAAACGCACGAACCCGAGCCTGCCAACAGCACGTTGGTTGCGCCCGCGTCCCGTAGCCCTTCTACGGCCGTGGCCACCTCGACCGAGCGCGCGGCGATGACATCGTGGAAGTCGTTCTGCAAGAGCGACGCAACACGAGCAAAGTCGGCGCGCTGCAGGGCTTCGAGTGCCGCAATCGAGACGCTTGAACTGCGTGGGCGGGTCCTGCGGTCCAGAGAATCGAGTTCGCGATAGGCGTCCGCGGTCGAGACAACCACTGGGGGCTTGACGATTAACGTATGCCATGGGGGCAGCAATCCAGCGGGAGTGACCCGCTCGCCGGTACCCTCCACCAGCGCAGCCGTGCCCGCCAGAAAGAACGGTACGTCGGACCCGAGCGTCCGAGCGATGCGTACCCAGTCGCGCTGCACCGGCGGGCCGAACGCGCCGGACATTGCAGCGCGAAGCACGGCTGCGGCGTCGCTCGATCCGCCTCCCAAGCCGGCTTGCACCGGAATGCACTTTTGCAGCTCCATCCGAACCGCCGGTAACTCACCGAGCGCGCGCAGCGCGGCCACCGCGAGATTGCGCTCGCTGCCGAGCTCGCTTTGATTGCATGCGAAGCTAAAGTGACCGCTCGGTTCGATCGTGAGTTCGTCCGCCAGGTCGATCGGCACCATCACGCTGCGAATTCCGTGATATCCGTCGCTGCGGCGGGCCAGCACCTCGAGCGTCAGGTTAATTTTCGCCGGTGCCCGCAGGGTCAGCATTTCGCCTATCCTTTTTACCGTCGTACGAGGAGGCGCCTTTGCACCCAACGCCGCAGTACCTACAACGAGATGGGCTCGAGTTACGATGCGCAACGAAATGAGTTTTGCGCCTACGTGCTAAACGAAACGCAGACACCCTACGGGCTATTGCTGGGGAACATTAAGTCGTACGCGCAATCGACGGCAAAGGGCGGCGTGCGCGGCCTGTGGGATGCCGATACCGATCAAATCATCTTCGGCACGCACCACATTGCCTATCGCCTTCGCGATCGCACTGAGGGTGAAGTGCCCGTCACCCCAATGTTTTTCCCGCATCAGATCGAGCGCGACCTAACGTTTCTGCCCTACGCGCAGATCTCCGAATTCACCCTAGAGCATCGCATCCACGTAACCGAGGCGTTTTACGTTCCTCACGGTGCCGCATTCGACCGCGCAGTCTCCTTCGTCGTTGACGTAACGCTGTATAACCCCGGCGCCAACGAGGTGGAAGTGGCGCTCTTTCCATGGGCGATGTTGGTTGGGCAGCGTTTCTATGGAGAGCCCGAACACGAAGTGCGCGCCTGGAACGATGGACGCTTCATCTGCTCGAAAAATCTCGAGACCGGCGGCGAGCGCTGGTGGGGCGGTTCGCGCCACCCCGTTGCCGTCGAGCTCTCCTTGCGCGAACAAGCCTTGCTCGAGTCGATGCGCCACGCCACACTAGCAAGGGAAGAATCGACGCAAACCGTCGACGACGTAACGCCCGAACAAGCCGAACTCGTGAGCCGGCGAATCTTCGGGGCCTTCGAATACCGGATTGCGGTCGCGGCAGGTTCGCGCGAGTCCCTTCGGCTGGCGGTCGTCTACGACAAAGGAGGAACCGAGCGCAGCCGGCCGGTCCTCGAAGCGTTGCTGCGCGACCAGCGGGCGCTACACGACACTCAAGGCTACTTCACCGAACGTCTCGCCGATGCGCGCTTTCTCACGCCGTCACCCGAAATCAGCCGTGGGGTGGTTTGGGCCAAAGCCAATATGTTGCGCATCGTCAAGGAATATCCGCACGGCTGGGGCGCCACGAACTCCCCGCCGTCGGACATCTTGGTTTCGCGCGACACGTCGTGGCTCGTTCATGGTTACGATTATTTTTGGCCCGAGTTCAGCCGCAACGCCCTCGAGGTTTTCAACAGCGCTATCGAGGAGAGCGGTCTAATGGTCGAATACGTGCGCGGCGTCAGCGGCTATAAGACCGACTACGACCTGAACATCAACGACGACACGCCGCTTCATTTGATCGCGATGCTTCATCACTATAACGCGACCCTCGACGACGAGTGGGTGCGCCAGCACATCGGCCTGGTGACTAAGCTCACCGACTACATGCTCTCGCAGCGCGACGATCATGGATTGGTATCGTGCCGAGCCAAAGGGGTCGACTTGTACGGAATTTCGTCCTGGCGAAACATAATTCCGTATTACACGCTCGATGGCGCGGTCACGGAGATCAACGCGGAGGCCGTCTATGCGCTTGAAGCGGCCGCAATGCTCTGCGCGGTCGTCGGCGATCACGATCATTGGGAGAAGTATGGAGCCGAAGCGCAACGGATGCGCGAGGCAATGATGGACTTTCTGTACAATGACGACACGGGCGCTTTCGTCCTGAACTACGACCAGGAAGGCAACTACCAGGACAACTTCACCGCCGATGAGATTTTCCCGGTACTGTTTAACATCGCCGACTCACAGCAGCGCAGAGCAATTCTCGCGCGGTTGCAGGAGGCCGACTTCATAACCCCGGTAGGGATTCGCACGATCTCAACGGCCGACGCATGGTATTTCCCCTCGTATGGTTCGGGATTGCTGGGGGGCGTGTGGCCGGATATCACGCTTTGGTGCAGCGTGGCGTTGGCGCGAAACGGCATGACCGAAGAGGCCGTTGACCTGCTCAAGATTACGTATGCAGCGATGGAGGGTGGAAGCCCGCGCAATACGGTGCCGGGCGAGTTTGCCGAATGGTTCGATGGCGGTTCGTTGAGCAATCGCGGAATGTATCTCTCGCCATGGACCAGCGCTAAGTTTCTTTGGGCGGTCGCCGAAACGGTCGGCGGTTTGAACGGTTATCGGACCAGCGGCCGGCCGCACTTGGCGCCGCTGCGCCCGAAGGGATGGCAATGGGTTGCAGCCGCGCGCGTTCATTGGGGAGGCAGGCGCTGCACCTACGTCGTCGATTTGCGGAACGATACCATCTACGGCGATATGCCGGAGCTCTCGGCCGAAGAACCCTTCGCCTGCATCTATGCCGGCCGCGACGTCAGCGATGAGGTCACGACTTCCCCGGTCGAAGTGGGCGCGATTGCCTTTGAGGACGAAGGCGGTGCGGTGCGAATCTTTCTTGGCAATCACGTCGATCAAGTGCGCAACGTGCTCCTCGAATTCCGAGGACATACTGCCCGTGTGGACATGGCTGCCGGCGAATTGCGCGAGGTTCATCTGATCGGCAAGCCAAGCGATCGACGCGCACGCGCGGCTAAGCTCGACGTAGTGCGGCCGCTCACGCGGGTATGAGAGACGCACCAGTTTGATGCATCCCTCGACGCGACTGCCCACGATTCTATTAGCGGCTGGTGCGGTCGTGCTTCTCGTAGCCGTCGCGATCGGCCAGCGCATGGGGGATCGGGTCATGGGTCAAGCGACCGAGCAGTCGCTTCAATCAGTGTTGCCTACTGCCGTAACCCCGGCCCCGGACGCGACCCCGCAGCCATACGGGCCCGACTGGAAGCGCACTCAGGCGCTCTCGGCCGGGGGCGACCCGCGCTTTCCCGATCCGCGCGTTCCACCGCAGCCGCTCCCGACGCCGTTGCCTACACCAAAACCGAGGCCGGCGACCCCCGCGCCGGTAGTCTCGCCGACACCTACGCTGAATCCCAACCTCCCCGTTTGGCGGCAGAAGCCGCTGCCAACGCAGTCACCCTTCGTGCGTATCACCCCCGCTCAGTACCCTTCGCCGTCCCCGACGGCGGGAAGCACCGCCGAAGCCAGCCCTAGTCCGCCATAGCGGTGTTCCCAATGTTCTCATTGGGACCGACTGTTATGATAGAGACATGGAAAGCACCGGAACCGTAACCGTCAAGCGCGGGCTCGCGCAAATGCTCAAGGGCGGCGTCATTATGGACGTCGTCACGGCCGAACATGCTGCGATCGCCCAGGAGTCCGGCGCCGTCGCGGTTATGGCCCTCGAGCGAATACCGGCTGACATCCGAGCGGCCGGCGGCGTCGCTCGCATGAGCGCCGTCACGTTGATTCGCAGTATCATGGACGCCGTGACCATTCCGGTGATGGCCAAGGTGCGAATCGGTCACTTTGCCGAGGCGCAAGTCCTGCAGCAGCTCGGAGTGGACTACATCGACGAGTCGGAAGTGCTGACGCCCGCCGACGACAAGTACCACGTTGATAAGCATGCGTTCACGACTCCATTCGTCTGCGGCGCGCGCGACCTCGGCGAGGCGTTGCGGCGAATTGCCGAAGGCGCCGCGATGATCCGCAGCAAGGGCGAGGCGGGCAGCGGTAACATCGTCGAGGCCGTACGCCACATGCGCGCGATCGGCGATACGATTCGCGAACTGAGCGTCGCTCCTAAGGAAGAGCTCGTCGCACGAGCGCGCGACCTTGGAGCTCCCTATGAGTTGGTCTCCCAGGTGGCGAAGGAAGGGCGGCTGCCGGTCGTGCTCTTTTGCGCCGGCGGCGTTTCCACTCCGGCCGACGCAGCGTTGATGATGCAGCTTGGCGCGGAAGGCATCTTCGTCGGCAGCGGCATCTTCAAGTCGAAAGATCCAAAGCGTTTCGCTCGGGCGATCGTCGATGCGACCACGCACTTCAGCGATCCTAGCGTCGTGTTGGAAGCCTCGCGCTCGCTCGGCGCGTCCGAGGCGATGGCCGGCCTCGACATACGCCGCCTCGACGAGAGCGAACTCCTCGCTCCCCGTGGCAACTAATCCTTCGACGAAGTTTACACTGAGCGAAGCCGAAGTGCTCAGGATGACAAATCCGCTCAGGATGACAAAAATCGGCGTCCTGGCGCTTCAAGGCGACGTCGTCGAGCACATCGCGGCGTTCGAGCGTGCCGGCGCCGATGCGGTGGCAGTCAAAACGCTTCGCGATTTCGCGCCGGTGAACGCACTAGTAATACCCGGCGGGGAGTCCACGACAGTCATGAAACTGCTCGCGCGCTCGGGGCTCAGCGACGCGATCGTCGATCGCGTTCGCGCCGGCATGCCGCTCTGGGGCACGTGTATGGGCATGATCGTCGCCGCTCGCGAGATCGTGGACCTCGATCAGCCGACATTGAACCTCATCGACATTGGGGTGCGGCGCAACGCCTTCGGGCGCCAAAACGAATCGGCCGAAGTCGATCTCCGCATTCCGGTGCTCGGTAGCAAGCGATTTCCCGCGATCTTCATCCGCGCACCCTGGATCGAAAGTCGCGGTCCGCAGGTCGAATTGCTGGCCGAGCGAGATGGCCGCGGGGTAATGGTACGCGAGGGGAACGTGCTGGCGACCTCGTTTCATCCCGAGCTTACAGGCGACCCACGCGTGCACCGGTACTTCCTCGAGATGCTCGAGCGGCAAGGGAAGGAATCCACGGCGGCGTAAATCTGGCTCGAGATGTCTACTCGGGCTACCTCCCCGGACATGCAGGGAGGATTTCAGGGACAGATTCCCCCGGTCGAGCCGTTGCTGAGTGAAGTGATTGCGACGCTGGCTCTCGCGGCGCACGCCTACCTCACCGAGGAGGAAGGGCGCAAGCCCGATTGCTCGTCGGCCGAAGTCGCGATCGACGTCGCGACGTCCGCCTTCGAGCGAGTCAAAGAAAGGTTGCGGCCCGAGCAACGGTTAGCGATAACACAAATGCTAACCGAAACGCGACTGACGTTTGTTCGGACTCGAGGCACCTAAACAGATGCCTCGCTTTCGTACGAAAAGCTCGGCGCGATGCGCATCATACGGAGAAGTGATCGCATGAGCGAAGTGCTGGTGCTGAACTTTACCTACGAGGCGCTGAACGTCACCAGCTTTCAGCGCGCAGTCAAGCTGATATTTGCCGGTAAGGCCGAGATGCTCCACGGTCGCGATCGCATTCTCGCGTCGCCGACTTACGAGATGCGGATGCCCTCAATCATCCGCATGCTCTACTATATTCGCCGTCCGATGCAAAAGGTCGCTCTGACGAAGAAGAACGTCTTGATACGCGACGACCACAAGTGCCAATATTGCGGAACGAACGGCGAGCGGCTGATGACGGTCGATCACGTGATACCAAAAAGCCGCGGAGGCGAGTCGACCTGGGAAAACCTCGTTTGCGCCTGCATGCGATGTAACAACCGAAAGAACAATCGGATCCCGCGTGAAGCGAATATGTCTCTGTTGCGCAAGCCCAAGCAGCCGAAGTATATACCGTGGATTCAGATCAAGCGCAACACCCTCCCCGACGAGTGGGGCAAGTTCCTCTTCCTCTACAACGTTTCGATCGACGAGCGCGTCGAAGCGTAGGCTCCGCGCCCCGAGGCGACCGTGCCGCTACAAAACCGCGTGACGCCCTTCGGCGAGATTCTCGCACTTGCGGGACGAGGCCTGATGATGGGCAATCGCGGGGTCCTGCACGACGATGCCCGGCATATCGTGCGACCGTGGCAGGTCAGGCGCTGGATCGCCTGTCGCATTGAGTTTCGCGGCCGTCGACGGGTCGTGATGCGTCCCCGCTCGTATACCGAGCTGTTCTTCCTCGACGAAGCAGCGGCGCTGAGCGCCGGACATCGTCCGTGCGCGGAATGTCGCCGCGAGGATTACCAACGATTCCGTTCGTTGTGGGAAACGCGCTTCGGTGCTCCAGTAAACGCCGATGCGATGGACGCGCGGCTTCACGCCGATCGCCTGCGGGCTCGAGAAAAGCGCACCTACCGGGAGGATCTCGCAAATCTGCCCGATGGTGCCTATGTCGTCATCGAGGAAAAAGCCTGGCTCGTGTGGGGGAACGAGCTTCTCGCCTGGTCGGATACCGGATACTCGGATCGCCGTTCGCGTCCGCTCGAAGGCAGCGTCGAGGTGCTGACACCGGCAGCCATTGTTGCGGTTCTAGCGGCAGGTTACCGTCCGGAGATCCATCCTGGCGCACGTCCTTAGCCGTCAGCCGCGCTATCCTGGCGGCAGGTTCGAACGGTCGTCCCGGTGGAGAGAGTTCGCATGTGCCGCAACATCAAGACCTTGCACAACTTCGCACCGCCCGCAACCGACGACGAAATCCGCGCTTCGGCAATCCAGTTTGTCCGGAAGCTCAGCGGATTCATGCATCCATCGAAGGTAAACGAGGAAGCCTTCGACCGTGCCGTCGACCAGGTTACCGGTGCCGCGCGCGAGCTGCTCGGCTCACTCGTTACTCACGCGCCGCCGCGCAGCCGCGAAACCGAAGCGGCAAAGGCGCAAGAACGCGCGAAATTGCGCTTCGCTCGCGCCTAAGGGAATCGCGCTCGATCCGGCCGCAGTGCGAGACTGCGGCCGGCTGTGCCGTCGTTTGTGCTCGCGGGCCTAGAAAGCCCCGAGACCGTTCGGCGTTCCCAGGCCCGTAGGCCCGTCGTATCCGACTTCGCCCGTGCACAGGTAGTCGTGCGGCGCACAGGACCCATTCGACCCGCTCGTCACGTCGTAGAGATCGCTGGGATTTGCGTATGCAATCGACGCGGGAACGCCGGCAGTGTTTCCCGACAACGCGTAGATTGCCGCAATCGCCGGCGAGCCGACACTTGTTCCGCCCCAAACTTGCCAACCCGGCGGCTCACCGTCTCCCGGATAGGTTTCGTATACCGCGACGCCGGTATTCGGGTCGGCGACGTAGGCTACATCCGCAGCGATGCGAGTCGAGCAGCCTCCGAGTTGTTGCTCGATGGGCGTCTGCCAAGACGTTTCGGGTATGTACTGGCTACAGCCGCTGCCGGCGCCTGCCCAGGCCGTTTCCGTGTAACCGCGCTTACTCTTGGCAACGAACAACGACGTGCCGCCGACCGCCGTTACCGTGTTTGCAGTCGATGGGAAGATGACGCCATATCCACCGTCACCTGAGGAGGCCGTGATCGCAATCCCGGGATGGTCGAAGAGCCGATGCTCGGAAGGGTTCTCGCCCTTGAATTCCGATCCGCCCCAGCTGTTGGAGATCGCCATGGGGTGGGCTTTCGCGGCCGTTCTTTCGGCGATGCCCAGACTCGTGCTGGCCTCGACGACGAGAATCTTGCAATTCGGACAGTTTGCCGAAACCATGTCAACGTCGAGCGACTGCTCAGCGAGCCAGCTTTTGATAACCGGCGGGTGCGGCCGTATCCGCCCATTTTGATTCTCGATGCGAAGGCATCCCGAAGCTACGTCGCAGCGCGGCAATCCAAACTGTTTGCGATAAACGCCAAGGTCCTTCGCCAGGTTTGGATCTCCGCCGGCCTCTACCAGCGCCACGAGACCGCCGGCATTCTTCTTTGCGAAACTCGTAATGTTGTAAGCCGCCTGCAGCTGCGAAGGCCCGAAACCCGCGACTGAACCGGCGAGGCCTGATTCGGACCGCGGTGCACGTGCGGTATCTCTTAAGCCTAAAGCCAAGCAGCGCCCCTCGCCGAACACGACGCTGGGGCAAGCTTGGATGAAAGTTCCGGTTGCTATCTGTTGCGCAACATCAGCCGCGCTTTCGATGCTCTGTACGGCCGCTTGATTGCCGCCGGTTGGCGGGTTGACGGCGCCACCGCTACAACCCGCTGCGAAGGCGGCCGCGATGCAAATAACCGTCGAGCGAAAGATACTCGCTCGCGTGGACTTTTTGGGCATGAAATTCTCCTCATTGGTAATGAATATTAGACACGGCAGACCGATCGCGGTGCCCTGCGCCGAGACGCGTTCGGGGCCCAGTGAGCTAGCGCCCTCTAAGGGTCCCGCCGGTATAACTTTTTAGGGCTTTTATTTTTGGTCTGCGATTGTGCGATTTCGAACGCGGGCGCTCGCGACCGGAACCATCCAGACCGCGTATCCGTGCGGGTCGCGGACATTAGCGATCATCGCATCGAAGTATGCAACCGCCGATTCCTTTGAGCACGAGGTTAGCTCACCGATCGAATCGGAATAGCCGTCGCGCCACGCTTGGAGAATCGCAGCGAAAGTCGTCCGCGGCGTCCGTAGGGTGTCCACGACGATGTAGTCTATCCGAACATCATCGAGATTCATCCCGGCCATTATCGTATAGATGTTGCGGCCGATGAACAGATCGGTCGAGGTTTCCAATCCGAACTGGGTTGGAACTTTGTACCAAAAATCCCGAGGATCGAGGCTCTCGCCGCGCTGGAACTCCAACATTCCGTAATCCTCGGGAATCAGATGGAGGTATCCTCCGGGTCGCGTCACGCGCACGAGCTCGGCAACCACGCGTTGCGCGTGCGGGATCGCATGCAGCACGTGCCGGCACACGGTCAAGTCGAAAAAGCCGTCAGGAGCCTCGAGTGCGAAAACGTCCTGACGCTCGAACGACAACCTCGGAGCCAAGCACGCGTATCGCGTTCGCGCCAGTTCGAGGTGAGGCTCGACGATGTCGATCCCGCGTACTCGCGCTTGCGGAAACAGCTCGGCGAGTCGCCAGGAAATCTCTCCTGTTCCGCATCCCGCATCGAGGATTTGCGGTTCCGGCGGAAGTGCGTAGCGCACGAACAGCGGAGCCTCCTGCGGCCAGATCGCGCCGGCCTGCGCACTCAAGTTCCGCACCATGGACTCGTCAGCCATCTGTTTGGCTTGCGGATTGAAATCGGTCACGCATGCTGGTTTCGCTTAGAGCTCTCGGCGAGCCCGCCGAGGAAGGAGCTGTCGGCAGCATGAAGCGGCCTAAAATGGCGCATCTTTGGTTGCCGTTCACGCAGATGCGGCAGTTCGATCTGCACGCGCGCACGTTCGTGCGCGGTTCCGGAACGATGCTGGAAGATATCCGGGGTCATCGCGTGTACGACGCGGTCAGCTCGATCTGGACGACGGTTCACGGACACTGCCATCCCCGCATTGTCGAAGCGATCGCGGGGCAAGCGGCAGAGCTGGACCACGCCACGCTACTGGGCGCGAGCAATCCCGTGGCGGAGGAACTGGCCGACCGGCTATGCTCGATCGCGCAAATGGACCGCGCGTTTTTTGCCGGTGATGGCGCCAGCGCGATCGAGGCCGCGATCAAAATGGCCATACAATATTGGCAGAACCTCGGTCAGCCACAGCGGACGCGCTTCGTGCGGCTAACCGGCGGATACCACGGCGACACGGCCGGCGCGATGAGCCTGTCGGATATCGCAATCTTCAAATCGCGGTTCGGCTGCGTGACTTTTGAAACGCGCAGCTACGACGAGCAGGCGAGACTGGAGGAAGACGTCGCCGCGGTGGTCGTCGAGCCGCTCGTTCAGGCCGCGGCCGGAATGCGCCTCGTTCCCAGCCACATTTACGGGAAGCTGCGCAACGTCAAACCGCTGGTGATTTTCGACGAGATTGCAACCGGATTCGGACGCACCGGGACGATGTTCGCTTTCGAGCAGACCGGACTGCTTCCCGATATCATCTGCCTTGGCAAAGGCATTACCGGCGGGACGCTTGCGCTCTCGGCAACGCTCGTGCGCCGTCCCGTCTTTGAGGCTTTTCTCGGCGAGCCCGGCGCTTTGGTCCATTTCTTTCACGGCCATTCGTATGCGGGCAATCCGATTGCATGCGCCGCCGCGCTCGCGTCTCTCGATCTCTTCGACGAGGAGCGGACGCTCGAACGAGCGGCTTCAATCGCCCGTCGCGCAATGGTGCGCATGGAGGCGCTACGCGGCCATTCAAAGGTACGCGATCTGCGCCAGGCGGGCACAATGATCGGCATCGAACTACGCGCGGACTCCATGGATCCTGACTCGTCCCCAAGCGCGGCCTGGCGAGTTGCCGATCAGCTCTACGCTGCCGGCCACTTCACGCGCCCAATCGGCGAAACGTTGCAGTTTGTGCCTCCGCTCTCATCTATGGACGCCGAAGTGGACGCGTTCTTCAACGCGCTCGACGATTGCCTTTCGTGACCTACCTCGATCGGGTTGCAGCCATGATCGGCAAAATCCGCGCCGAACACCGCTACCGCAAACTTCCGGAGCGACAGCTTTTCGGGGTCATCGACTTTTCATCGAACGATTACCTGGGGCTCGCGACCGATCCGCAAGTCGTCGAGGCGCTCAAACATGCGACCCGGGTAGGCTCGGGCGGCGCCAGGCTTTTAGGCGGTCGCCATCGCGAAGACTCGTTGCTCGAAGAGGAGCTTGCCCTCTGGCTCGGCCGCGAGCGTGCCTTGCTTTTTTCGTCCGGCTATCTAGCCGCCGTCGGTGCGATTCCGGTGCTCGCGGAAACCGTCGCAACCATCCTTTCCGATCAATTCAATCACGCGTCTCTCATTGACGGCAGCCGCCTTGCCGGCATACCGCGCACGATCTATCCGCACGCATCGCTCCTGGCCGGTCACCAAGGATCTGCATTGATCGTCAGCGAGTCGATCTTCAGCATGGAAGGCGACGCGATCGATCCCGCCGCGCTCCTTGCCGGCCTCCAAACCGGCGGCGTGCTTCTGCTCGACGAGGCGCACGCGCTCGGAGTCGCCGGCCAGGAAGGCGCCGGCCTCGCGCGTGGGCTGGACGATCCGCGAATCATCGTCCTCGGTACGCTCTCGAAAGGGCTCGGTACGCAAGGCGGCTTCATCGCGGGGCCGGCCCCAGTAATCGAGCTGCTCGTCAATCGGGCACGCACCTTTATTTTCGACACCGCCTTGCCCCCCTCGCTCGTGCTGGCGGCGCGCATCGCGCTGCTCCTGGCACGTCGTGGCGACGACCGCCGGGAGCGCCTGCATGCAAACGCCGGTCGCCTCGTTGAAGGGCTGCGCGCAATCGGGATGCCCACCCCAAACGTCGCAGGAGCGATCGTCCCATTGGTGCTTGGGACCGAGGAGCGCGCCTTGCAAGTATCCGAGCATTTGATGAAGCGGCGCATTTTCGTCCCCGCGATTCGCCCGCCGACCGTGCCGCCCGGCGCCTCGCGACTCCGCTTCTCCGTGCGCGCCGATCACACGGCCGAACAGATCGACCTGCTCATCGACGCGCTTCGCCCGTGTATCGCTACTTCGTAACCGGAACCGATACCGATGTCGGCAAAACGCGGGTGACCGCCGCGTTGGCACTCGCGCTGCGCCGAGCGGGGCTGAATCCGACAATCGTGAAGCTGGTACAGACGGGGCTCGCGCTCGGCGTTCCAGGCGATGCGGCCCGCGCCGCTGAGCTCGCGCGCGTGCCTTCACTCGAGTTCGCGCGTTTCGAGAGAGCCGCCGATCCTTGGTC
>JBAVTZ010000175.1:0-24090 GCA_049696515.1 Candidatus Cybelea sp.
CTCCCCCTCAGCCGAAACTTCAAAAGCGGACCGAAGCACGCCAAAAACCTTCACTCGAAGAACAGATCGCTCAGCAAGAGCGCGCGTTTTCACAGGAGGTCGCGCGCTTGAACGCGCGCAACGATCCGCTGAGTATCGCAACGCCGGCCCCGGAACGACCGGCGAGCTACCGCCGCACTTTTTTCGACGTGCCGGGCCATCGCCAGCGCACCACGGTGCAAGCTTTGCTGATCCCGCAGAGCCACTGGTACACCAACGGGTTGAGCTGTTATTACACGCGCTACGTCGCACAGTTCGGTAACGGCGGCTCAGAAGACGGCGTCATCCCGTGGCCGGTCTGTTACCCGGAAGGCGAGGATCGTATGGCACACCCACCCTATCCGCATAACTTGCCGATTCCGGTTCCGCAGCCCGGCTACGTCCTTCCAGCCGGGACCTATCTCACGCCGCTCTTGCGGGCCGTCTACAACCTTCGCGGTTAGCGGATTTTCGTATTAGTGCGAGCTCGTTAAGGTCACATCGTCAAGAAACTGTTCGGTCGCGTAGGCTGGATAACCGTCGCCGTGCACGCCGAAGTAGATCCAGTAGATTCGTCCGGCGTACGCGGCGAGATTCCATCTACCGTGAACCCAGACCGGTTTATTGTTGACGGTCTTGTAGAGATTCACCACCACGTTGCCCTGTTCGTCGAGCAGGTCCGCCTCTTGATACGAGAAACTCGTGTCGGCTTCGTTGGAAAGCTGGTAGAGCCAGGCCGTCAGCACGCCATTGGGCGGGATGGTCACTTCTTGACAGACGCCCGAGTTGCCCGAAGGCTCGCCCGACCCGCTTTGCAACCCCGAATATTCGTCATAAGCGCCGCTATGCGGATGCTCCATGGTCGTGTAAGCGGGGACGTCGCCGCATTGATACCAACCGTGATCGATCTTTCCGCTTTCGAAACCCGGGTTCGTCGCGACGTTCGTTGTCGTCGGGGTGAGCCGGGCCGCATGCGGGTGGAGCACGTTAAAGTGCCCTGCGACCGCGTGGCGTGGTGCTGTCTGCGCCGCCACCCCGGCCGTGGCAACGGCAGCGGCGAGAAGCAGCCCGATCGCGTACTCAACGAGCCGGATCGAGGTGCCGTACATCATTGACCTGGAGCAATCGCGGGTGGTCGTCCTCGATGACGACGCGCGTGACGGAGCCGGGCGTAAAACTGAGGGTGAGCTTCTCCTCGGGCGTTTGCGATTCGCTCAAGCCGAGAATCGAGAATGCGGCGTGCAGCGGTCCGGCGTGCGTCACAACTACGATTGATTCGTTGGGATGCTCCCGCCGTGTGTCGTCGAGAAATGATCGCACCCGTTCGCCGACCTGCGCGAACGATTCGCCGCCTTCGGGAGCGTAGAGGCTCGCTGCCGTCGGGTCCGGGCCAGCGACCTGAGGGTTCGTTGCGACAATCTCGGCCCACGTCAATCCCTCCCAGCTTCCGAAATCAAACTCGCGCAGCCGCTGGTCGGTGAGGATCGAAATGCCGCGGGATTCGGCCACGAATCGCGCGGTTTCCAAGGCGCGCGAGAGGTCGCTGGAATAGATAGCATCGATCGGCTCGTCGCGCAGCGCCGCCGCGATTTTGCGCGCGTCAACGCGCCCCTCGTCCGAAAGCGGGAGGTCGCTTCGGCCTTGGAAGCGTCGCGAGGCGTTCCATTCCGTGGGACCGTGCCGAATCAGCGTGAGCCTGATGATGGATCGCACGACCGGCTCAGCCGAAAGTGCGCTTGCCGAGGAGATCGCTGCGCCAACGCCAACAAAACCCGACGCAATCGAGGGCCCCTGCGGTCGTCGATTGGGGGGCACCAGCGGTTCTCGATTTGGGAGAGGTGGCAGAGTGGTCGAATGCACTCGCTTGGAAAGCGAGCAGAGGTGTTGAGCCTCTCGAGGGTTCGAATCCCTCCCTCTCCGCCATCTGCAAACGCGGATCACTCGCCGGCGACGCGATCGAGGTGTGCCAGCCAGAAATCGAAGCTCGCGCGAGCCTGGGCTTCCAGCATCGCATCGCCGGGAACGACGTCGCGATTCAGGTGGCGGGCGAGCATCGCCCGAAATCCGTAGTTAGCGTCAATTACCACGTCGGGAAGTTGCAATGCCTCCACCAACGCATCGGGCAATCGCGCGTCCGGTGGGAGCGTGCTGAGCACGATCTCGGGCGGATTATCGCTCGGCCACGGTCTGGCTTCGAAACGCCGGCAGGTTTGCTCCGCGCGGCGCGAGTCGCGTCCCCAAACGAACGTATAAGCATCGTTGTCCTGCAACTCGGCAAGAATTGCGCGAGCCGTAGCGCCGTAGCCCAGGATTCCGATTCGCTTGAGCGCAACCGGCTCGTCGAGCAGCGCTTCAATCGCCGATCGCGCGCCGATACCATCGGTATTCGTGCCCACGACCTCGCGCCCAAAATAGATTGTGTTGACCGCTTCAGCTCGTCGCGCTTCTTCGGTTAAGGCGTCGCACGCTTTCAGCGTCTCTTCTTTGAGCGGATAGGTAACGTTGCAGCCCGTATAGCCCTCCGAGCGTAGGCGCAGGACTGCCGAAATGCCGTCTCCCCGCGCAGCGCGAACGGTCACGTAGCTCCCATCAATCTCGGCTTCTTCCAGAAATCCGCGGTGCAGCGCTGGGCTCGCGCTGTGATCGACCGGGTCGCCGACGAGCGCCAACCGCATCACCGGCGCCCGCGTAACATCAAGCGTTCGAAAAATCGAAAGAACCTTGTAACCGCGAAGTCCTTCAGCTCGATCGGCTCGGTGAGAATCGTGTAAAGCCCGCACAGCTTGCCGCCGAGCACGTCGGTGAAGAGCTGATCGCCCACGACCGCGATTTCGCACCGTCGCATCTGCAGGCGCCGCTTGGCCCGTAAAAAGCCAAACGGCAATGGTTTGAGCGCGTTCGGAATGCAAGTGACGTTCAGTTGAGCGGCCAACCCGTTCACGCGCTCGGTGAAGTTATTTGAGAGCATTACGATGCGAAAGCCGCGTTCGTGAGCTCGTGCCACCCAGGCCAGGTGCTCGTGGCGAAGCTCGGTTTCACGGAAGCCAAGCAGCGTATTATCGAGGTCCACGATCAGCCCTTTTATGCCGGCCGCCTCGAGTTCTTCGTGGGAAACGTCGTGGAGTCGCGGCGCGAAGCGGTCGGGTCCGAGCATGGCCAATGCCTTGCACCGCTTATCCTCGGTATCCTCGGAGCTTTCCACATGCCCTCCACCTTCTTGCAGTCATCCACCGGATTTCGACAGGCTAGGCTCAACCGGCCCACAAGGACTTCGGGCATGGCCCCAATATCTTGTGGTAACGTAGCCGATATGGCACAATAGGTATCCTATCCGTTCACCCGAATCCATAGGATTCGAACACGTGTTCGATAAGGCGAGGAGCCTCAATTATGCAGTTTACGCGTACCTACTCCGTCCCCGGCGATCCTTATGCCGGCCTAAAATTCGAGTCGCGGAGCTCGCGGATCGTCAATCCCGACGGATCCGTCATTTTTGAGGCCGAGGAGGTTGCCGTCCCGGCGAACTGGAGCCAGGTTGCCGTTGACGTCCTCGCTCAGAAGTATTGCCGCAAGGCCGGCGTGCCCAAAGCGACGGTGCGGGTTAAAGAGGATAGCGTACCGGAGTGGCTCCAGCGATCGATTGCGGACGGGCCCGCTCTGGAAGCACTTTCCCGTGACGACCAGTTCGGCGCGGAGCGCGACGCGCGTCAAGTCTTTAATCGAATGGCGGGATGCTGGACCTATTGGGGTTGGAAATACGGCTATTTCGACTCCGAAAACGACGCACAGATTTATTACGACGAGATGTGCGCGATGCTCGCGCGCCAAATCGCCGCGCCTAATTCGCCACAATGGTTCAACACCGGCTTACATTGGGCGTATGGTATTTCCGGACCGGCGCAAGGACACTGGTACGTCGAGGCAGCCGATGCCGTTGCGATCCCCTCGCCGGACACGTTTTCTCACCCCCAGGTCTCAGCTTGTTACATTCTTGGAATTGAAGACGATCTCGTCAACGAGGGCGGGATCTTCGACGGCGTTCTGCGTGAAGCGCGCATTTTCAAAGGCGGCTCCGGTAGCGGTGCCAACTTTTCGAAGATTCGAGCGGCCGGCGAAAAGCTCACCGGCGGTGGTACGTCGAGTGGCCTTATGTCGTTTCTCAAGGTCTTCGACCGTGCCGCCGGCGCGATTAAATCGGGTGGGACGACGCGCCGCGCCGCCAAGATGGTCGTGCTCAACGCCGATCATCCGGACATCGAGGAGTTCGTCAACTGGAAGGTCCGTGAAGAACGCAAAGTCGCCGATCTGGTCATCGGCTCGCGCGTCTTCGAGAAGCGCCTCAACGCCATCATTACGGCCGCCCACGATACCCGCGTACCCGAGCATGCGCGGCTCGACCCGGCCCTGAATGCCTCTTTGCGAAATGCCATTCGCGATGCGGTAGCAGCCGGAATTCCATCGGGAGCGGCCCAAAACGCACTCGATTACGCGCGCCAGGGCTACACGCGCTTAGAAGTCGAGCAGTACGACGTCGCCTGGGATTCCGAAGCCTACATTACCGTCTCGGGACAGAACTCCAACAACTCCGTTCGGCTAGGCAATCCGTTCTTCGACGCGCTCGACCGCGACGACGACTGGTTGCTAACGGCTCGTACCACCGGCGACATGGTCAAGCGCATCAAGGCCCGCGACCTGTGGGAGCAAATCGCGCTGGCAGCCTGGCAGTGCGCGGATCCCGGCTTGCAGTTCGACGACACGATTCAAGAGTGGCATACATGCGCCAACGACGAACGCATCAACGCAACGAATCCGTGCGTGACCGGCGATACGCTCGTCGCTACCGCCGATGGCCCAGTGCGCATTGCCGACCTCGTCGGCAAAGCCGCCTTCGTCATCGGTGGCGATGGTAAGCCCCACTTCGTCAACAAGATCTTCCCAACAGGGACCAAGCCGATCTTCCGTCTCCGTACGAAAGCCGGTTACGAGCTCCGGCTCACTGCCGATCATAAGGTTTGGACCGAAAATCGCGGCGACGTTCCCGCGTCTCAACTCCAACCTGGGGATCGCTTAGCTCTCGGCGCCTCCGGCTTTGGCTGCTCGTCTCTCAGCGATCGCATCGCCCTCGGGATTGGCGCCGCCGTCGGCGACGGATGCGTGACTAACGGAGTATCGCGCGGGCTGATCGTCACAATGCACGACGACGAGTCCGAAGTGCTGGCTGATATCGCCCATGGAATCAATGATCTCAAGTCAGGGTTCGATGAAGACGGTCGCAGTCGTCGCACGACGACTGTCACGATGCCCACGAGTGCTTCGGGGTCCCGCATCTCGACAGGGAATCGCCGAATTGTAGAGCTCCTCTCTCTGTACGCCGTGCTCGATAAAGGCAGCGCTCACAAACGCTTTACCGACGCCGTCTACGAGCTAGATCGAGCGACAACGGCATCGATCTTACGTGGGCTCTTCACGGCCGATGGAACCGTCGCCAATTACGGTCACAAATCGCAGTACGTCTCTTTAGACTCCTGCTCCCTTTTGCTTCTACAGCAGGTGCAACATCTGCTTTTGTCCTTCGGGATCAAGTCTAAGCTGTATACCGACCGCCGTACATCGCTCGTCGGCAATTGTCCGGATGGCAGAGGTGGACTGGCGGAATACCGCGTGATTCAGCTGCATTCGCTCCGGATCTCACGGGCTTCACGACTCGCATTCGAGCGGGAAATCGGGTTTCACAGGGCCTCGCACAAGGCCGTAGCGCTGGCTGATTTGAACGCAACAGTTGCTTGTTATGCCGATCCGCTGTCTGACGAGTTCCACTCGTTCGAAGCGCTAGGCGAAGCCGAAGTTTTCGACTTGACGGAACTCGATACCCACCATTTCGTTGCAAATGGATTGCGAGTACATAATTGCTCGGAATACGTGTTCATAGATGATACGGCTTGCAATTTAGCTAGCGCGAACCTAGTAAAATTCCTAAATGACGACGGGCAATTCGATGCAAAGCGATTCGCCGAAGCCGTACGTTTTTGGACGACGACACTCGAGATCTCGGTAACGATGGGCCAGATGCCCTCAAAGCGCATCGCCGAAAAGAACCACGGCTATCGAACGCTGGGCCTTGGCTATGCCAATCTGGGCACGCTGCTCATGCGGATGGGATTGCCGTACGACTCGGAGGAAGGCTTCGGCTGGTGCGCCGCGATCACGTCACTCATGACCGGCGCTGCCTATCGCACGTCGGCAGAGATGGCGCAGCAACTCGGCGCATTTGCACGCTTCGAGCCGAACAAGGAACCGATGTTACGCGTCATTCGTAATCATCGGCGCGCCGCATATGCCGCCGGTCCCGACGATTACGAAGGCCTTTCCGTCAAGCCGGTAACCCACGCGCCCTCGCTCTTCACACAAGCGACTTGGGCGCTCGCGCGAAAGATGTGGGACGAAGCACTTTCGATTGGAGAAGTCGCCGGCTTCCGGAACGCGCAAACCGTCGTCATCGCCCCTACCGGAACCATAGCTTTGGTGATGGGCTGCGATACGACCGGGATCGAGCCCGACTTTGCGCTGGTGAAGTTCAAGAAGCTCGCCGGCGGTGGCTACTTCAAGATCGTCAACGAATCGGTCGACGCCGCGTTGCACAAGCTCGGATACTCGCAAGAACAGATCGACGCAATCGAAACCTATGCCAAGGGTACTGGAACGCTCGAGGAGGCGCCGCACGTCAACCGTGCTACCTTAAAAGCGAAAGGGTTCGACGAAGCCGCCGTCGCGCGGGTGGAGGTCGCGCTCCCGACCGCATTCGAGCTGCCGTTTGTCTTCAACAAGTTCGTCCTCGGCGAGGATTTCTGTAAAGAAAAACTCGGGCTGACCAGCGAGCAGCTCAACGACTGGAACTTCTCGCTGCTGCGTGACGGCCTTGGGTTCACCACACAACAGATCGAGGAAGCGTCGGCGCACATCTGCGGCCGCATGACGGTCGAAGGCGCCCCTTATTTAAAGGACGAGCACCTCGCGGTCTTCGATTGCGCGACCCCTTGCGGCAAGTACGGGTCGCGTTATATTCGCCCGCTAGCGCACGTCGACATGATGGCCGCGGCGCAACCATCAGTCAGTGGTGCAATTTCAAAAACAATTAATTTTCCTCAGTCGGCAACGATTGCCGACGTGAAGGAAGCGTACCGCTATTCGCGCGAGCGGATGATCAAAGCAGTTGCGCTATACCGCGACGGCTCCAAACTGTCGCAACCGCTCGCGGCGAGCTACGATTTCGGTGGCGATGCTTCCGAGCAAGAAGCGGGAGCGCAACAACAACCGTTCGCGCAACCCCTGCAGATCGCCGAAAAGCTCGTCTACCGCTACATTGCCAAGCGCCGGCCGATGCCGCAGCGCCGAAGCGGCTACACCCAAAAAACGACCATCGCGGGCCACAAAGTCTACTTGCGCACGGGCGAGTACGAGGGTGGCCAGCTCGGTGAAATCTTCATCGACATGCATAAAGAAGGCGCCGCCTTCCGTTCGCTGATGAACAACTTCGCGATCGCGATTTCCCTGGGCTTGCAGCACGGGGTGCCGCTCGAGGAGTTCGTCGAGGCATTTACCTTCACGCGGTTCGAGCCGAATGGTCCGGTGGTCGGTCACGATCACATCAAGATGGCCACATCGATTCTCGACTACATCTTCCGCGAACTCGCCGTCAGCTATCTCGGCCGCTACGACCTCGCCCAGGTTCAGCCGTCGATGAAGATGGACGCGATGGGACCGGAAGCACAAGAAGAGTATGTTGCGGAAGAGGAAGTCGGAGTAAGCGTGCGGCCCGTGGGCATTGCCGAGAGACTCCACCCGGTCAGCAGCCATTTGCATCCGGGGCAAAGCACCCCGACGGATGCCGTTGGCGGCGCAACAATAACCTCAGAGCCCTCCGCTCCGATCGCCTTCGGCTCGGCCGGCACGGCCACGGCCGTGCTTACGAAGACCGAAGCGATCACAGCCTCACGGGCAAAGGGCTATACCGGCAACGCCTGTTTCGAGTGCGGTCAGCTCACGATGACACGCAACGGTGCCTGCGAAAAATGCGACTCCTGCGGAGCAACGTCCGGCTGTAGCTAGCTCTAGCTAGACGAGAGAAGCGAGCGCGTTTTCGAAGGATTTTCGCGCTTCGTCGCGCCATATTCGCGATTTATGAAGCGTCTTCTGGTTGCAGCGATTCCAGCAGTTCTTCTCTTCGCGCCGCTCGGGGCGCACGCCGACAACGGGACTACCTCCCAGCAGCTGATGAGCAAGCTGCAGTGGCGGAGCATCGGGCCTTATATCGGAGGCCGCGTGGTCGCCGTCGCCGGTGTGCCGAGCAACCAGAATCTTTTCTATTTTGGCGGCGTGGAAGGCGGAATCTGGAAAAGCACCGACTACGGGCAAGACTGGACCAATATCAGCGACGGTAAGATCCCCGGCATCGCCTCTCCGATTGGCGCGCTCGCGGTAGCGCCCTCCAATCCAAGCGTCATTTACGCGGGTACCGGCGAGTCCGATATTCGCGGCGACTTCGACACCGGCGACGGTATCTACAAAACGACCGATGCCGGCAAGACCTGGTCGTACGCCGGATTACGCGAAACGCACATGACGACCAAAATCGTCATCGATCCGCACGATCCGGACATCGTGTATGCGGCGTCCATGGGCCACGTCTTCAAGCCCAACTCCCAACGAGGCATCTTCAAGACGACCGACGGCGGGAAAACGTGGCGCAGGGTGCTCTTCGCGAATGAGACTACCGGCGGGGTCGACCTCGCAATGGACTCGCGCAATCCGAAGGTGCTTTACGCCGCGACCTGGCAGGCCCAGCGCATGCCGTGGAAGCTGATCAGCGGCGGACCCGGCAGCGCTCTCTATAAGACGACCGATGGCGGCGCGCACTGGGCAAAGATCTCCACCAATCCGGGATTCGCTACGGGGACGCTCGGTAAAATTGGCGTTTCCGTCGCCGCCAGCAATCCGCGTATCGTCTACGCGACCGTACAGGCCCACGATGGCGGAATTTTCCGGTCGAACGATGGCGGCGCCACCTGGAAGCGCGTGAACAGCGAGATGAAGCTGCGTCAGCGGGCCTTCTATTACACGGCGATTTTCGTCGACCCGACCGATCCGCAAGTCGCGTATGCACCGGAAGTCGACGGCATCTACAAAACCAAGGACGGCGGGAAGACCTTCCGCCTCATTAATTTGCCGCACGGCGACAATCACATCATTTGGATCAACCCACACAATCCGAAGATTTTGCTGGTAGGAAACGACGGGGGAGGCGTGGTCTCAGTCGACGGCGGTGAGAATTGGAGCAGCGATCACAATCAGCCGACGGGACAGTTCTATCACGTAGCGCTCGACGATCAGTTTCCGTTCGACGTCTATGGCGCGTCGCAAGATGAAGGCGCATTCGAAGGTCCGAGTGCAGCGGTCGGCCCCGGAATCGGTCCGGGCAACTGGTATACCGTGGCGCTGGGCGAGAGCACATTTGTGGCACCCGAACCCAACAGCCCGTTCGTAACCTACGGAAGCGGATACTACAGCTCGTTCGTACGGCTCGATCGAATCACCGGTGACACCAAGAACGTCAGCCCCTGGCCGCGTTACATGGCCGGCGCCTCATCCGGGGAAACGGCCTACCGCTTCGGATGGACCCATCCGATCTTCTTCTCGCCCGCCGACCCGCGCGAGTTGCTGGTGGCATCACAAGTGATCTTCTCGAGCATGGATCGCGGACACAGCTGGAAGATCATCAGCCCCGATCTCACGCGGAACGATCCGAGCACGGAAGGCTCAAGCGGTGGACCCGTGGATTTAGATCAAACCGGCGCCGAAACGTTCCCCGATATCTCGGCGCTCGCGGTTTCGCCCCTCGATGCCAACATTTTATGGGCCGGTTCGGCCGATGGATTGGTACACGTAACGACCGATCACGGCGGCCATTGGACGGCCGTCACTCCGCCGCAACTGCCGCAGTGGACTCAAATCAGTTCGATCGAACCGTCGCATACCGCGAAAGGCACGGCCTATCTCACCGCTTCGCGGTATATGTGGGACGACTATCACCCCTACATCTATCAAACGACGGACTACGGCGCCCACTGGGCACCCCTCACCAACGGCCTGCCGGCAGATCAATACGTCTTCGTCGTGCGCCAGGATCCGCGCGAGCCGCGCTTGCTCTTCGCCGGAACGCGCAGTACGGCTTACGTTAGCCTCGACGGCGGAGCGCAGTGGCAGCCCCTCACGTTGAACCTCCCCGGCGTCCAGGTCCGCGATCTGGCGATCGATTCGCGTCAGGACGACCTGGTCGCTGCCACGCACGGTCGGGCCTTCTGGATCCTCGATAACCTGACCCTACTCGAACAGCTCGCGCGCCAGTCAACCTTCTCGACTGCGCAACTGCAGCTCTTCGCCCCGGCGACTGCGTGGCTCTCAAACGCTTATGGCGGTCCCAATTTTTCGATTCCGGACTTCGGCGACAATCCGAAATACGGCGCGACGGTATTCTTTAATCTGCCGCCTTCCTACAACGGTCAGACGGCGACGCTCACGTTCTTGGATAGCAACGGCACCCCCGTGCGTAGCTTTGCCTTACATCCTAAGGAAAAACACGAAGCGAAGCTGACTCCCGAGCAAGAAGCAAATCTCGATTCGAGTCAAGACCGCGACCGCTCGCTCAAGACGCTCACCGTCGCGAAACCGGGAATGAACGTCTTCCAATGGGATATGCGGTACGCCCCCGGCTACGACCCACCGGGATTCCGCATCGTGCCCACCGACGACTTCCCCGACACCTCGGACGGACCGACGATCGTCCCCGGCAATTACACCGCCGTGTTGCAATACGGCGGCCAGCGACTCGAGGCGCCCTTTACCGTGCGGCTAGACCCGCGCATGCGCGTCGCGCCGGGCGACTTGGAAGCGCGCCTTGCGCTGGAGACGCAGATTCTCGGAACGATGGACCGCTTGGACCGGGCGATCGCCGCCGCGATGGCCGCGCGCAGTAAGCTTCCCGCCGCGCAAGCCGCACAAGTTAACAACGAGATCGCAGATCTCGTTCTGCTCGACGTCCATTCGAGCGAAGCCGACGTACTTCATGAAACCAAAATTCGCGAGCAGCTCGGATTTTTGTTGAACTCACTCGAAGGCGCCTACCAGCGCCCGACCCCTGCCGAGTATCAAACCTACAAGGACCTCGAAGCCTTAGCCGACGGCGGCGAAGCAAAACTGAGCGCTCTTACCGGCCCTTAGCGCGACCGCGAAATCAAAAAGACGGAGGTTTTTCCTATGTCACCAAACCGCTTTTGGCTGCGCGGCTCGCTCGCGGTGCTCGCGGCGGCACTTTTGGCCGCCTGTGCCCAACATGGCGCGATGCTCCCGTCCACTTCGCTCGCGCCCGGATTCGGGGGCGCGGCGCAACCGCTTGCTCTGCCCGATCTCACGCCGCCTACGTGCAATGGTCAGAAAACGACCAAACAATATGCTTCGCTTACCGTAACCCTTTCGACCAAGGGCGGCATGTTCTGCATTCCGGCGTTTGGCGGATTCGGCGGATCGGTGCGCTATCCGAGTGCCAATCCGTCGGTGAAGTTGCAGCTCATCAGCAGCACCAAGAACTACAACCATCAGCCAAAGTTCGGAAACGGAACGGCCATCTTCTACCTGCAGCTGGCAATCTCGAGCGGAACGACGTTCGGCACGAATCTGCCGGCCGGAGGCGGCCTCTCCTCGAAGCGCCTCGTTCCCGGAAAACCCTACACCGCGTTTGGGCAGGCCGTGATTTTCTCAATTCCCGTCAGCTTCACACCCTGCTACACGATCGCGACCAAGGGCAAATACGGCGGCGTTATCGGCGGCCTCGGAACCTTGCTGAAGGGTCAGTACGTGCCGGTTGCCGCCAAAGGCGTCATCGAACTCTATTCCGGCAAACAAGCCGGCGGAAAATGCTAGCCCGCTACGGCGAACTAAGAGACCGAGCGGAGCGCGCGCTCCGACGAATCGGTTGAACTCGGTAGGATGATGCCGGCTAGGTTTAGCGGATCGTAAGCCCCGACGCGGACCGGCTCATCTCCACCCGTCCGGCGAACGGAGCGCAACGCTTCGATCGCCTCGGGCAACGCGAACTGTTCGCCGACGAATCCCGCGACGAAGCGGCCGCCGCGGATTTCGCCGCGCGCTTCGAGCCGGCGAAATACCAACAGCAGCTCGCGCCATGGAGGCGCGAGGCTTTCGCGTGCAATCACGTCGCGGAAGACCACGCCCCAGCGGGCCAGCAACCGCCGCGCGAAGGTTTCACGATCGATGCGCTCGGTCGTCGCTTGCAACAACGTCCAGCGTCCGCTCGACGAGCGCGGACGCGCTCGAAGCCCCTTCTCCCCTAACCGACGCTTAGCATCGCTGAGCGAACGCAGCGCGTCGAACCCATCGGCCGTAACCAGACCGGCAGCGACGAGCTGCCAGAGCGCCTCCTCGACCTCGCTCGGCAAACGTTTTGTGGCCCGCACGATTTCGGCGAAGAAGGGCGCCCGAAGGTGCTCGAGCTGCTCGAGAATCTCGCGCGCCGCATGCGATAGCGCGGCGACATCCGGCCGGCGCTGCACGATCAACTCGTCGGCATTGGCCCGTAAGAAAAGCGCGATCGGCGCAAGCCGGGTCGGGCGCACGCGGCTGCGTTCCTCGTCGGCAGGGCGTGGCTCGAGTGCCGGATGCGGGGTAAGGCGCCCCCACATAACGTCGCCGGCGTAGCAGAGCCGGTCGAGATACTCGGGGCGATAACCCGCAATGCGCGCCGGCAGCACTTGTGCTTCCCACGCAACTGCCGGAATCTCGTAGCCTTCGAGCTGGCGCACGACTTGGAGCGTTCCATCGATTCCGTGCAAGCGCGAAGTGGCCGCAACGTGTTGCCAACGTTGCAGAAAACTTACGTATTGGGCGGCCGTCACGGGCTCGATCTCGCGCCGCAAGCGCCCGATCGTCAAGCGGTGGATCCGTGCGAGCACGCGCCGGTTGCACCACTGTTCGGCTTCCGCTGCAGCCGTGAAACGTCCGTGTAAGACTTGACCCTGAGTTTCGAGACGAAGCAGCGCCGCTTCGACCGTGTCGCTATCGGTCCAAAGGCGATCGCGCAGCTCGGCCACCGTGAGGGGCCCGCTCGACTCCAGCCACCCGCGCAAGATTTCGGTGAAGGCTTCGTCGCGCGTTGGCGGAGCCAGGTTGCCGGCGGCCGCGATCTCCGGCTTTATCGCTGCATCCGGATAGGCGAGGCGGGCGAGCTCGAGCCGTTCCGCGCAGGTCCACGCTTCCCTCGACTCCGCTCGGGATGACAAGGTTGGAATCACAAGGCAGGTGGCGCGGCGCTGGGCTACAAGCTCCTCAAACCACGCATTCCACTCGGGAACCGGCGCCATGACGACCAGCGTTGAGAGCGCGTCGTGCAGTTCGTCCGCATCGCGGACGACCGGCCAGGATTCGCCCGCGACCTCCGCGATTGCGGCCGTGTCGAGAATGCCCGCCCCATCCACGTCGTCGCGCATCGTTCGGCGCAGTTGCACCGCGCGCGCTCTACGCTCTTCCAGCGGAGCGTCGTCGAGAAAAGCGTACGGATTGGCGCTGAGAATCTCGTGACAGAAGGCCGACGGTTCGGGCGTGTCAATCGCTACGGTGCGCAGCGAGCCCGCCTCAACCGCCCGCAGCAGCTCCGAAAGTCCATTGAGATTCATCGCCTCGTGCAGACAATTGCCGATCGTTTCGCGCACCAAGACGTGGTCGGGAATGCGAATCGGACCTGTGAGATTCTCGGCACAAGCGGCCTGATCGGGGAAGACGGCCGCCAGCAGATCGTCGGCTCGCATCCGCAGCAGTTGCGGCGGAACCTTGCGGCCTCCGCTGAAGCGCAGAATCGCCAGCGCGCGGGTTGCATTCCAGCGCCAACGCGCGGCGAACATCGGTGCCGGAAGCAGCGCCTGCGTCAGCGTCTGTTCGACGCTCGCCGACTTGACGAATTCGAAAACCACCTCAAGCGGAAAGGCATGCTGATCCGTTAGAGAAAGCACGACGCCGTTGTCGGTTGCGGCCGCTTGCAGCTCGAGATTGAACGAGCGGCAGAAACGTTTGCGCAACGCCAGCCCCCAGGCGCGGTTGATGCGCGCGCCAAACGGCGTGTGCAGGATCAGCTGCATGCCGCCGCCTTCGTCGAAGAAGCGTTCGGCGACGATCGTGCGATCCGTCGGCACGACGCCGAGGATTGCCTTACCAGCGCGCACGTACGCGACCGCTTGTTCCGCACCGGCGCGATCCACGCCGCACTCGCGCTCGAGCCATTCGATCGCCCCGGCGTCGTCACGCTCGTCGATCGCCGCGCGCACCGCACACACTTCCCACGAGAGCTCGATCGTGCGACCGAGACCTTCACCGTTCCAGAACGGAATCGATGGCGGCGCACCGTGCGCATCTTCCACGCGAACGACCCCAGCTTCGACGCGCCGAATCTTCCACGAGTTGGTGCCGAGCAGAAAGATGTCGCCGGCCATGCTTTCGATCGCGAAGTCTTCGTCGAGCGTGCCGATGACATGGCCGTCGGGCTCGACGATGACGCGATAGTTCGCCGTGTCTGGGATCGCGCCGCCGCAGGTGATCGCGGCCAGCCGCGCGCCCCGCCGCCCGCGCAACCGCCCATTTACTCGGTCGTGATGCAAAAAAGTACCGCTGCGCCCGCGCGAGGTCGCTACGCCGTCGGCCAACATCGCGATGACATCGTCAAAATCCCGGCGCTCGAGGTCCCGATATGGATAGGCCGAGCGCACCGTTGCGTAAAGCGCATCGGCGCTCCATTCGTGCTGCGCGCAGGCTGCAACGATCTGCTGGGCGAGAATGTCGAGCGGCGCCGGAGGGATCGTCAGTGCGTCGAGCGCGCCGCCGCGGATCGCGCGAATGAGCGCCGCGCATTCGAGCAACTCGTCTCGCGTGGATACGTAGAAGATGCCTTTGGGCTTTGCCCCCACCCAGTGACCCGAGCGCCCGACACGCTGCAGCGCAACTGCAATTGCGCGGGGCGATCCCAGCTGGACGACGAGATCGACCGAGCCAATGTCGATGCCGAGCTCCAGCGATGCGGTGGCCACAACGGCGCGCAGCTCGCCGCTTCGCAGGCGCTGCTCGACGTCGAAACGCAGCTCGCGGGCGAGACTGCCATGATGCGGCATCGCGAAACCCTCACCGAGACGCTCGTTCAGCGCAAAAGCGACCCGCTCGCTCATGCGGCGCGTCCCGACGAAGATCAAGGTCGTCCGATGGTTGCGAATCTGTTCCGCGACCCGATCGTAAAGCTCGCTCCACATTTCCTTACTGGCGACCGGCCCGAGCTCGTCGCTGGGTACTTCGACGGAAATCGTCATCTCGCGTCGATGTCCGATGTTGACGACCGCAGCGCGTGGGCTCAAAAACCGCGCGATCTCCTCTAAGGGGCGGACCGTAGCCGAAAGGCCGATCCGCTGCGGCCGGTCACCGCCTTCGCGCTCGATGAGATCGTCCAAACGCGCCAGCGTAAGCGCGAGGTGTGCGCCGCGCTTATCCCCGGCCATAGCATGGATCTCATCAACGATAACGGTACGCACGCCGGAAAAGAGGCGGCGTGATTTTTCGGCCGTCAACAGGATGAAGAGCGATTCGGGGGTGGTTACCAACACGTGCGGCGGTTCGCGCAGCATCCGTTGCCGTTGCGCGGGGGTGGTGTCGCCGGTGCGCACGGCGGTGCGGATCGGCATCAGCGGTTGACCGCGTTCGCTTGCGAGCGCGACGAGCTGCGCGAGCGGCTTCTCCAAATTTTCACGGACGTCATTGGTCAACGCCTTGAGCGGCGACACGTAGACGAGTAGCGTACGTTCGGGAAGCGTCTCGCTGGTGGCGCGGCGCACCAGATCGTCAAGGCAAAGCGTAAAGGCTGCCAGCGTCTTCCCGGAGCCCGTTGGTGCGGAGATCAGTACGTCGTCGCCGGCTCGGATCGCGGGCCAACCTTGAGCTTGCGGTTCAGTCGTAGCCTCGAAGGTCGCGGTAAACCAGTCCCGCACGAGCGGATGAAAATCGCGCAGCATCTCCGACTCATCCGGCCCCATGCTACGTGCAAACCCGATGAAAGACCCAACGGTGGCACCATATGCGGTGACGCCGTGGCCCGCGCCCCTGGGGATAGGAAGAGCTGCCGCGTCAGACCCGAAACCCGCTCGGATGCCGAGCCTGCTACTCGCCGCGTTTTTGCTCGCCGCTGCCCCGGCGGCGCCTTCCTCTGCCCCCGAAAAACCGCCGCTGCAGATCGCCGACATGGCGCGCATCATCGACCTGGAAGAACCCGCGCTTTCAGCCAACGGCAAACGCATCGCCGTCATCGCAATCGCGCAAGATCTCGAGCGCGCCGCCTACGTCAACAGCCTCGTACTGGTGGACGTTAGAACTGGACGAACGCAAATCGCCGTGCGCGGAAAAGATGTCGCCGTACCGCGTTGGGCGCCGAAGGATTCGCGGCTCGCTTACCTTGCACGCGCTTCGGAAGGCGCGGTGCGGCAGCTCTTCGTGCGCGAGCCCGACGGACGTTCGATTCAGTTGACGCACGCCCAAGGCGACGTCGTCGACGCGGCATGGCGCCCCGATGGAGGCGCGATCGCCTTCGTTGCGGTCGACCCGCAGAAGCCCACGCCGTTTTTTTTCGCGGGTGACAACGACTACACGGCCACCTCGCTGACGCCCTCAAATCATCTTTGGATCGTTCCGTCGGGCGGAGGAAGCGCGCGCCGCTTGACCAGTGGTTCGTGGACGATCGCGCCGACCGATCCGGGAGGCATCTTCTCGCCTCAGATCGCCTGGACTCCGAATGGGCGCCGGATCACTCTCACGCGTGTCGAGAACACGTTTAGCGGAGACGACGAGCGCTCGACGCTCTGGCAGATCGACGCTGCCGGCGGCGCGATTCACAAGCTGACCAACCATGCGGAGCTCGAGTTGACTCCGGCCTACTCCCCCGACGGCTCGCAACTCGCGTACTGGTATCCGCTCAACGGCGATTTTAACTCGGAGAACACGGTACGAGCGATCGCGCAGGGCAACGATCGCGCCTTTGCCCCAAGCTTCGATCGCAACGTCGCGGGTTCGCTCTGGTTTCCCAACAGCCGGCGTCTGCTGATTTGCGCGAGCGACGCCACGCAAACGGCGCTGTGGACGGTCGATCTCAGCGGAGCGTTGCACCCATTACCCCTGGGCGAACTCCATCCCGTCTGCGATCCGTACTCGAGCTCAACCTTCGATGCCGGAATCGCCGCAGCGATTGCACCCGACGATTCGATCGCCTTCATCGCAACCAGCGCGAGCCACGCGCGCGAGCTCTACTACCTCCCTGCCGGTTCGAACACTCCAAGACGCTTGACCCATTTCAACGATTTTCTATCTCAGTTCGCCGCCGGCCGGATGACCGAGCTGACCTGGAGCGGCCCCAATGGGTTCCACGAGGATGGCGTCGTGACGTACCCGCCCAACGCACACGCCGGCGCGAAGTATCCCGTGGTGCTGCTGATTCACGGAGGCCCTGGCCTCTCAAGCGCGCGCGACTTCGTCTGGGAGCAGTGGCCGTTGGCACAGATGATCGCGTCACGCGGCTACATCGTGCTGCAACCGAACTATCGCGGTAGCGATAACCTCGGCAACGCCTACATGACGGCGATCGTGCACGATACCGTGGCGGGGCCGAGCGCCGACATCCTCGCGGGTCTTGCCGCGCTCGAGCAGCTTCCAGAGGTGGACGGCTCGCGCGTCGCCGTTTCGGGCTGGTCGTACGGCGGAGAGCTCACCTCGTGGCTTATCGGCCACGACCATCGTTGGCGCGCGGCCGTCTCGGGTGCCGCGGTTAACAGCGAATTCGACGAGTACAATCTCTCGACGTCGAACGTGCAGGATCGTTATCCGCTCGGAAGCTCACCCTATACGGGCGACGGCCAGCGCATCTATCGCGATAACTCGCCGATTACCTATTTCGCGCAGATCACGACCCCAACGCTCATCTGGGGCACCACGCTGGACCCGGTCGTTCCGATCGTGCAATCCTATGCGCTCTACCACGCGCTGCACGACAATCACGTACCGGTTCGCTTCGCCGTCTTTCCCGCACCGACACACGGGCCGGCCGATCCCCGGCAGACCGCCGAGCTAACCCGCCTGTGGCTAGATTGGCTGGATGCGCACATGCGTTAATCCATTTGGTCTCTTTAAGCGTTCTAGGGCATATGAAGTCTTTAACGGTCGCTTTTCTGCTGCTCGCCCTCGGCATCGTGGGAGCCTCGCCGGCGCGCGCGGTGACGCCTTCGGAGCGCGTCGTCCTGGCCGGGGGCTGTTTTTGGGGCATGCAACTGGTCTTCGAATCGCTCAAAGGCGTCGATTCCGTCGTGGCCGGCTATACGGGCGGCAGCGCCGATACCGCGCAGTACGAAGTTGTGAGTACGGGGAACACCGGGCACGCCGAATCGGTCCAGATAACCTACGACCCGGCAAAGATATCGTTTAAACAGCTTCTCGACGTTTATTTCTTGGTCGCGCACGATCCAACCCAACTCGACCGTCAAGGCCCCGACGTCGGCTCGCAATATCGTTCCGAGATTTTCTACACTTCTGCAGCCCAACGATCGGAAGCCCTGGCCTATATCGCGCACCTCGAAGAGAAACACGTTTACGCGTCGCGCGTCGTAACCGTGGTCGCGCCGCTACGTGGATTCTATCCGGCCGAAGCGTACCATCAGGACTTCGCAGTCCACAACCCGGATAACCCGTATATCGTCGTCAACGATCTGCCGAAACTGCGCAAGCTGCGTCAGACGTATCCCGGACTGATCAAACCCAACGCTCCGCTGAGCTCTTAACCGCCGCCACTAGAGCGGGGCGTTGGCCACGTTCTCGGCGTAGGAGCGCGGGTCAAAATACCAGTTCGGTAGTGAGGCCGGAAAGGTTATATCGGTAAAGTCGTAGTCCACGGTGGCATCACGTCCAAGATACTCTGAATCCGCCTCGTAGGTCGGCGTGCCGTGAATGTGGGTTACGATCGGCATGTTGTTCATCCACCCCAGCGTGACGGTAAACAGCATGGGATAGACGTGCATCCCGCTGTCCTCGTCGTAGAGCTTGTCGGTTGCCACGACCTCCTGCAGCTCGAGCGTCTTGGCATCTACATAGAGTTCGCGCAAGCGATTGCGGTCGGGATCGCGACGCGGAGTAAGGCTCACGTGAATCAGGTGTCCCTCATTCGCGACGCGGGTAACACGATAATCGAACTCACCGAGCACGGTAACGCTCGCGATAACGGGCGGAAGGCTTCCGGTCGGTTCGGGCGTGGGCACAAACTCACGCGGACTGGTGTGCGGATGAATGGGTGCCGCTTCGAAGAGGTCCGCCGTCGGCGGCCCCGGATCCCATGGCTCGTTGAACGACGGCCGCAAAAATTCCAGCGTTCCGCGGGACGAGCCGCGGTAAACGCGACGGCCGAGCGCGGCACGATCCGAGGTACGGACCCAAATGTGGTAAGTGTAGCTGTTGAGTACGTCCGGATATCCGTCGTCGAGCGTCTGTTTGCGAATCAGCGTATAGGTCGTGTACGGCGGCGGGGGCCGATGCGATCGAAACTGCCGGCGGATCAAATAGAGCAGACGGTCGGGCGAAGGCAACGGGATCGGTGTCGCGCTGGCCGCCGGCCGCGCCACTGCCGAACTGCGCCACGGAGGTGTGTTACCGCCGGCATGCGTCGGTTGCGTCGCCGCAAAAGCGCCAAGCAGAACAAGCGCAGCAATCAGGGAGGGCTTCACGCTTTAGTTTTGGCCATGCGACCGCATCAGGTCCTGGCGCACACGTTCAGGCGTTTCTCAGGCTGGTGAGCCTCAACCGGCCTAGCGCGGAGCCATGCGAATGGCACCATCCAGGCGAATCACTTCGCCGTTGAGCATTTGATTCTCAACGATGTGCCGGGCCAGGGCCGCATACTCCGCGGGCTCTCCGAGCCGCGACGGAAACGGCACTTGCTTGCCCAGCGACTGGCGCGCGGCCTCAGGCAATCCTGCCAACATCGGCGTATCGAAGATCCCGGGTGCGATGCTCATGACCCGAATCTGATGCTGCGCGAACTCGCGAGCGATCGGCAGCGTCAACGCAACGACGCCACCCTTCGAGGCCGCGTACGCGGCTTGACCGACCTGTCCGTCAAAAGCCGCCACCGACGCGGTGCAGACAATCACGCCCCGGTCTTCACCGGCCTCGACCGCACGCTCGATCATTTTAGCTGCCGCCAGCCGTATCAGGTTGAAGGTGCCGATCAGGTTCACCGAGATGACCTTGGTGAAGTGGTCTAACGGCAGCGGTCCCTCGCGTCCGATCACCCGCTCGGCGGTCGCGATGCCCGCGCAGTTGATCGCACCGTGCAAGCCGCCGAACTTCTCAGCCGCCGTGTCCACGGCAGTTTGAACCTGCTCCGGCGCCGTGACGTCGGTTCGCACAAAACAGACCGAAGATCCGAGTTTGCGCGCGAGCTCTTGACCTCGCTCGCTCACGTCGCAGATTACGACATTGGCACCGCCGCGCGCGAACTCCGCCACGCATGCCGCACCCAAACCCGAACTGCCGCCACTGATCAAAAACGTACGTCCATCAACTTGCATGCATTCAATCGTACATCTCTGCGAGGTCGATATCCTGGATTGACGAATCAGCCGATACGTGCCTAGGAGGTCTTCGCGCGGTTCCGGCTCTGGAATGCGGGCGTCGCTCGCCCTCGTTGCAGTCGTCGCCCTCGCGATCGCCGGCGGCTGGTGGTTGCTGCGCCCGCAGCCGCTCGCCCGATCTGGTGCCGCTCCGTCCGGTGCGGTACCGTATCCAACGCAATCGGCCCTCGTCGCGGCGCCGACACCGACACCGGTAGCGGAGCCGACGTCGCTGACGACTGCGGCAACCGAAACCCCTGCGCCGGTCACGCCCGTTACATCGCTTCCCAGCTCGTCGCCGCTTCCAAGCGTGTCACCGCTTCCGAGCGTGACGCCGAATCCCAACGGGGTGAAGCTCGCGCTGATCGTTGACGACTGCGGCCAATGGATCCAAACGGAGCGGGCCTTTATCGCACTCGGCATTCCGCTGACGCTTTCGGTCTTACCCGACGTCCATTACACGAGCGAAGTTGCGCGTGAAGCCTCTAACGCAGGGAAAGGTGTGATGCTTCACCTGCCAATGGAGACGCTTTCCGGGGTCAATCCAGGGCCGGGAGAGGTGACGACTGCGATGAGCAATCCGCAGATCGTGGCACAAGTCAAGGCCGACCTCGACCAAGTCCCGCTGGCGCGCGGGGTGAATAACCACGAGGGCAGCAAAGCCTCGGCCGACGAGCGAGTGATGCGGGCGGTGATCGGAGTGCTCGCGCAGCATCGCGATCTCTTCTTCATCGACTCGCGCACCAACAAGGCGTCAGTCGGCGAGCAAACGGCAGAAGCGCTGGGAGTTCCCACCGCGCGTCGCGACGTTTTCCTCGACAATCGTGCTGACGTCGCCTACAGCGAAGCGCAGCTGCTGCAGGCGGCGGAAATTGCGCGACGCAACGGCAGCGCCATCGCGATCGGTCACCCGCGGCCGACAACCCTCGCCGCGATCCAAGCAATGATTCCGCGGCTCGAAGCGTCGGGGATCCAGTTCGTGCTAGCTCAAGATCTGGTTACGAGCGACGGGCAGTGAGGGCATTGGGAGCGGCTTCGATCCAGCGCTCCGCCCAGTGACCGAGCGCGTCAAGCGGGCCCTCGAGTTCGCGCCCGCAGGGCGTCAGCGCGTATACGACCTGGACCGGCGCACCCGGTCGCACCTCGCGATCGACGATGCCCGCGGCCTCGAGCTCGCGTAACCGTTCGGCGAGAAGCCGGTCGGAAAGGCCCGGGATAGCGGCCAGGAGCTCGTTAAATCGGCGCGGTCCGGGTAAAAGCATACGAACGATTGCGCCGGTCCAGCGTCGACCGATCAGTTCGACAGCCCGGTGAAAGCGCGGGCAGAGTTGATTGTTTGACATCTTTTCTCGCACGCTACGCTCTCGCAAAGCTTACTATAAATAAGTTGCTAACGCAACGTAAGAAAGGTGACGAAGTGGTAAGCATCGCCAAGCTCCAACTAACCGTATGGAAACAGTAGCTTTCTACGGAGCCGGAATGGTCGGCTCGGGGATGATTCGAGCCATGCTCCAACGCGGGATCGCGGTGCGCGTCTGGAATCGCTCGGCGGCCAAGGCGCGGGCGCTCGAAAGCGCCGGCGCGCGAGCCTTTACCGATCCGGCCGAAACGGCCCACGGGGCGGACCGCATTCATCTCTGCCTGCGCGATGACGGCGCGGTAGATCCCGTAATCGACGCGGCCCTCCCGGGCATCGCTAAAGCGAGCTTGATCGTCGACCACAGCACCGTATTGCCGGAGCGCGTCGCCGAGCGTGTCGGCCGCCTCGGGAAGGCGGGATACTCGTACCTCAATGCACCCGTGTTTATGGGGCCGCCGATGGCGCTGGCCGCAAGCGGCGTGATGATGGCTTCCGGCGAACCCGCGCTTTTTGAACGCGTTCGCGGTGCGCTCGCGGCCATGTGCAGCGACTTGCGCTACTTGGGCGAGCGGCCGGATAGTGCGGCGATCTACAAGCTGATGGGCAACGCAATGATCTTCGCGATTGTCGGCGGCATCAACGACATGCTGCGGATCGCGGAAGTGCAAGATCTCTCGCACGAGGCGGCGTATAGGCTCTTCGATTTCTACGATCCGAGCGGGCAGATCGGCGGCCGCGGTAAGCGCATGGCAAGTGGCGACTACGATCCGTCCTGGAGTCTGGAGATGGCGCACAAAGACGCTTTGCTCATGCAGGCTGCCGCACATCACGAAAGCCTGCCGGTAATCGACGCGATGGAAGGGCTCATGCGCAACGCTTCGGCGCGTGGCTTGGGGCATCGCGATCTAGCCGCCGTCGCACAACGCTAACCGGAACGCGACGCATTGAAAGCCCTGCAGATTGATGGATACGGTCCGCTGGACGCGTTGCAAATTCGTGAGGTACCCGAACTGCCGTTGGCGCCCGATGAAGTTCGCATTCAAGTCGAGGCGGCGGGGATCAATCCCAGCGATGTCGGCGTCGCACTTGGGCGATTTCCCGTCGCCACCCTACCGCGCATCCTGGGGCGAGACTTCGCCGGCACCGTCATCGAGGGCCGGCCAGATTTGATCGGGATTCCGGTCTGGGGTTCGGGAGGCGGGGAACTAGGCATGACGCGCGACGGCTCGCACGCCGAACGGATGGTGCTGCCGGCGCGCGACGTGATACGCCGCCCGGCTTCGCTCTCAGCCGAAGAGGCGGCGGTGGCCGGCGTGCCCTTCGTTACCGCCTGGAGCGCCCTCGTCGAGGTCGCCGGCTTCAAGGCGGGCGAGTGGGCTATCATCTCCGGGGCCGCCGGTGCTGTCGGCACGGCCGCGGTTCAACTGGTGCTCGCTTTAAACGGTCACGTCATCGCTTTGGTACTCGAAAGCGACGATCTCTCGCCACTGCAAGGGTTGAACGTCGCGGCCGTTCTCCGGTCGGATCGCGACAACGTGCCCGACGCAGTGCGCGAACTCACCGCGGGTCGCGGGGCGGACGTCACCCTGAATGCGGTGGGCGCGCCGATCTTTACGCCCCTGCTGGAATCGCTAGCCAACGACGGCCGCATGGTGGTCTTTTCGGCCCGAGCGGGACGCGACGTGCAGCTCGACCTCTTCGCATTTTACCGCCGCCGCCTGCGGCTTTTTGGCCTCGACACGGTCGCGTTCGATCTCAGTCAAATCGCCGGCCTCTACAAAAAGTTCGGATCGCTCTTCGAATCGAGGGCCGTCAAACCGCCGCCGATTGCCGCCCGCTTTCCGCTCTCTCAGGCCCGCGCCGGCTACCAACGCGTAGACGGCGGCGCGCAGGGAAAGGTCGTTTTACTTCCGGGCGCGTGACTAGCGAACGCGATCTTTACCGGGCGGGGGCACCGGCAGGGGCGTGCGC
>JBAVTZ010000176.1:0-3129 GCA_049696515.1 Candidatus Cybelea sp.
CGTCAGTGCCGCGCGTCCGCGCGCTCGCGAGCACGGGCGAAGCCCGTGCGACGGCCTTGACGGCAAGAACGGCGTGGCACCCTCATCAAGGCACAGGCACCCTCCCCTTCCTTTGGGGTCCCTTGAGTGCGGATGTCGGCGAGCAAAAAAGAGCGCCGGCCGAGTTGAGTTCCTCGACCGGCGCGAATGCCCGAGTCCTCGGGCCGTCAGCAACAGATGGGAGAATCAGGTCGTTGCGTGCTGCGAGTTGCGCCCCTTACGCGTTGCAGCCGCTGCGGTCGCGCCCTTGCCGCGGGTTTCTTTCTTGGCGGCTTGTTCGGACTTCAGTGTTTTACGAACCTCGTCCGTGTGGATCCGCAGTCGCTTGGCCGTCTCCAAGAGTTTGAGCGGTTTGCGGGTGTCGTAGGCGTTCGCGTGGATCTCACCGATCAGCGCGCAGTCGAGCACGAACCGGCGCAGCTCCTCTTCGTTAAGCTTGACGATCTTGGCGTCACAGCGATGTACGGCCTCGCTCGCGTTGGATTTTTCCGCCCAGTCCCAAAGTTTGGCGAGACGAACGCGCGAATCGTTCCCGGCCATCTGCCACAAGCCTTGGGCCACCAAACGCAGATCGGCGGACGCAATCGCTCCCGGCGTTTTGGCGCGCACCGCGCTAAACACGCGCTCGCGAAAGAGTGTTTCCGCCCGGGCGGCTTGTTGTCGTACCCGCTCAGAGTGATTGCCACGCGTCGGCCGTTCGGCGCGCACCCCTTTGGCCTTGAGCGCGTCACCGTGCTCAGTCAACTTGATCACCTCGACGATACGACCGGATTCCGGATCCGCGATCAGCGTCTCGGATTTGAACTCCTTGCCGAGCAGCTGCCGATAGGTCCGGCCCTTTTGGTCTTCGTAGCACTGTTGGTCGAGCGACACGTAGCCGCCTTGCAGGTTGGAGTTGACGCCGTACGGGGCGATCCGCTTGGCGTCCTTGCCGCTCAATACCGTGCGGCCGTCGGCTTCGGCCTGTGCGCGAAGCCGTTCGCCCCAGGCGGCACGCTTGCCCGCGTAACACACCGGATCGGTGCAGACATTGGCGTTCTTGATATCGCCGAACAGCTCCGGCTGATTGCAGGTGAGTTTCGGGCACGTGCTGCACGGCCCGGCACCGGGCACGAGATCCGCCGCTTTCGCATCGAAGGGTGCGTCCTTGAGCCGCGTCATGTAGCGGTCTTGGACGTGCCGGTGCGCATCCTTGTACGGCAACGGTTCCCCGTTCCAGGTCGCCGTGATGGCTTTCAGCGCCTCCTGCTGGAGCGCCGGCACCGGAATGCGCGCAATGAGGAGCGCCGTCGCCGCGGTGAGTTTGCCTGCATAGAAGGCTTCGCGTGATTTCTTATCGAGCGCCACGAGTTTCAGGCGCGCGTAGACGTAGGCTCGGCTCCGGCCGACCTTGGCGCAGAGCTGCTCGACGTCATAATGATGCTGTTGCATCAGGATCTCGTAGCCTTCCGCCTCTTCGAGAGCATGAAGTCCTTCGCGGTGCAGATTCTCGACCAACTGGATTTCGAGCACCTGGCTGTCGTCGAGTGTGCGCACGATGGCCGGAATGGTGTCGAGTCCGGCTTCGCGGCTGGCGCGCCAGCGCCGCTCGCCGGCAACGATTTCGAATCGCTCGGCGTCTCTGCCACCGTTCTTTGGCCGCACGATGATCGGTTCGATTACTTGGACCGCCTTGATGTTTGCCGCCAACTCCTTGAGCGCGGCCGGGTCATAGTGCGTTCGCCGCCGCTCTTGAACCGGAGTCCCCGAGGGTTCAATGCTCTTGAGCGCCAGATTTCGGATGGCGAACGCCACGGATGCGATGCTTGCGGGACTGCTGACTTCGGGATTCATGGGAAATATCCTTGTAGGTTGAAGTTGTGTCGGCGGCTTGCCGACAACTCCCACCCCCCTGCCGCAGCGGAGCAGTCAAGACCGCGCTGCGCGCTTGCGAGCGCGGGCACAGCCCGCGCGAGGTCTTGACGGCGAGAACGGCGGGATACCCTGCCCTTCTCCAGGCAAGCCCTACCCGTTCTAGATTTCCGCCATCACAAATGTCACAGCGGCGCAGGCCACACGATCTTGGGCGATTACGGAGGCGAGGGCTCAGCGACCGGGGGTGAAATCGTCCGGTGCGTCCTTGGCGGCTACTTCTTGAGTGCGCGGCCGAATGATGTCGCCGGTACTTAAGCGCTCGAACAGTTGCGCCTGGACCTTCGCGAGGAACAGGCGCGCGGTGCCCGCGTCGTACTCGGTATCGCCCTTGCGCTTCGCGGCGGCGAGCGCATCGGCGGCGCCTTGCAGCTCCGGGAAGCGTCGCACGGCATCGAGGATGTGTTCGTCCCGAAACGCGATGGCGCGACTCGGCGTCGTGATCTTGTTGAAAACCTCCCGGGCCAGGCGCGGATCGGCCCCGCTCGCTTGCCGCTCCGCGGCGCTATTCCAGGCCTTCGCGCCGACCCGGTGGAACTCCAATTCATACCCCGCCTCTTTGCCGAGCTGATACAGGAACTCTTTGGTCGCGCGGCCATTACCCTCCCGCATCGGGTGCCAGAAATTGATCTCGCCATAATGGTGGGTGAGCCGCTCGACGAACGGGGCTTTCCTCAATCCCTGCAGGTGATTTTCCGCGGCGAGATCACCGAGAATCTTCTCTCCCCAGGTCTCGAGCGTATGCGCGGGAGTTTTCAGCGGCGCGAAGGCCGAACTGCCTTTCGAAAACTCAACCGTGCGGTACTCGCCTGCCCACTCGTAGACATCTTGAAAGAGGTATCGATGGATTTCGCGATAGTGCGCGGTATCAAATTGGCCGGGGATCGGCTTCCGGTCCAGCTCGTCGCTGCGCTGCCGTGTCGCGGCGTATTCAAATCTGCGAAGTTCTTGGTGGGTCGTGAATCCGGGGATGTTTCTTAGAACATCCGATCCCGGCCAGAAATACGCATCCCACTCGTCCACCGTCGCGGCGGCGACTAAGCGGGTTGCGGACGCTTGCGCGTCAGTGCCTTTTGTTCTCGCTTCAGGCCGCGCTCACGAAAAATCGCGATGGCTTCTTCGCTGGTGATCTCGCCCCGCAGGGCTCGTTGATGAACGGCTTCATCCTCAGCGTTTGGA
>JBAVTZ010000177.1:0-2202 GCA_049696515.1 Candidatus Cybelea sp.
GTTCGTCACCGTGCGCGTACGCGAAGTTCCGCTGCGCGTAACGCCCGGCGTGAAGCCTGCGGATCTCTACGAGATCCTCGATTCGCGCAAGGATGAAGTAGACTGGCTTTGATCTCCGCGGACACGAAAGACGCGCTGGCCCGCGAGACTCCTACCGCCGACCACTGCCGTCAGGCGCTGCTCGCCGGATTGGCGCTCTACGGAAGCGCCGCCAACGAGTTCGTCACCCATCGCAACGCGGTCGCGCGCCTCTTTTGGTCGCTGCTGGACGAGCGTAAATCGCATCCGATCGAGACGCGCGCGCCGACCCGCTTGCAGCGATTGCCGACCTTTGCCATTGCGCTTCCACCACGATTCCAAGCGATGCCTCGCAAACCGCTGCACAAGTGCGACCGCCTGATCGAAGTTCGAGCGGCGTTTCTCGCTTGCGGCTCGCTCGCCGCCGGCGCCCACGGATATCATTTGGAGTTTGTCACCCGCGACGACGAGCTCGCGCAGCGTTTGGAGTGGATGTTGCGCAGTGCTGGGGTCCCTCCGAAAAGGACGCGCCGTAAGGGGCGCGCCGTGCTTTATTTCAAGGACTTCGACGCTATCGCCGAATTACTCACGCGAATCGGCGCCTTCGGCGCGGTCTTGCAGCTCGAAGACGTGCGAGCGCTGCGCGAGACGAAAAACCGCATCCACCGGCTCGTTAATACCGAAGCCGCAAACTTGCAGCGCTCGGCCGAGGCGGCGGCCGCGCAGCGCCGCGTGATCGAATATCTTCAGAGCGCATACGGACTGCCGCGCCTTTCCCCGGCGCTGCGGGAAGTCGCCGAGCTTCGGCTCATGCATCCGGACGAGTCGCTGGCGGAACTCGGGCGCCGCTGCAATCCGCCGATTGCCAAACCCTCGGTCAGCGGACGGCTTGGGGCACTCGCGCGGCTGGCCGGCTCCCTACGAGGCATGCAGGGGAGCGCGAAAGCGGCCCGGTAAACGCGGTTATGCGCATCGGAATTAATGGCTTTGGCCGGATCGGACGTAACTTCACGAAGGCCGTGGTGGAGCGCCATCCGGAGATCGAGATCGCGGCGGTAAACGATCTGATCGACGCGCAACAGTGCGCCCACCTCTTCAAATACGACAGCAACTACGGCCCTTACGCTGGGAGCGTCAGTGCCGAGGGCGATGCGCTCGCGATCGATCGCCAGCGCATCAAAGTCTTCGGCGAGCGCGACCCCGCCAAGCTTCCGTGGAAAGATCTCGGGGTCGACGTCGTGATCGAATCAACCGGGCTCTTCACCGACGCCGCCAAGGCGCGCGCGCACATCGATAGCGGCGGCGCCCAGAAAGTCCTGATCTCGGCCCCCGCCAAAGGTGAAGACATTACGATCGTGCTCGGCGTCAACGACGATCGCTACGACCCGAGCAAGCATCACGTGATCTCGAACGCCTCTTGCACCACGAACTGTCTGGCAACCGCGGTAAAGCCGATCGTCGACGAGCTCGGCTGGGTCAAGGGCTTCATGACGACGATCCACTCCTATACCAACGACCAGAACGTGCTCGATGGGCCGCACAAGGATCCGCGCCGTGCGCGTAATGCCGCGACCAACATCATCCCGACCTCGACCGGGGCGGCCAAGGCGCTCTACCTCACGATACCCGAGGTCGAGGGCTCATTCGACGGTTTTTCATTGCGCGTTCCTACGCCGACCGTGTCGATGATCTATCTGGTCGCGCAGACTCGCCGGCCGACAACCAAAGCGGAACTCAACGCGCTGCTGCGCCGCGCCGCCGAGGGTCCGATGAGCAAGTACGTTGCCTACACCGAAGAAGAGCTTGTCTCGAGCGATTTCAAGAAGAACCCATACAGTTCGATCATCGACGCCAAGTTGAGTAATGCAAACGGCGATCTCGTGCAGATTGCCGCCTGGTACGATAACGAATGGGCCTATTCGTGCCGGCTCGCCGAGCTGACCGCGATGGTCCTGGCGAGGATTCCGGCGAGAGCCTAGCCTCCGGTAAAGCGAGGCGATTCGTGAGCTTTCGGAGGTTGCAGGACCTCGACGTTCGAGGCAAGCGCGTCCTGGTGCGCGAGGATCTCAACGTTCCGCTCGCTGAGGATGGAACGGGCGAGGAGCGGATCATCGATTATGCGCGCATCGATGCGGCCCTTGCGACGCTGCGCTGGCTGCACGACCAGAGCGCTCGCACCGTGGT
>JBAVTZ010000178.1:0-2632 GCA_049696515.1 Candidatus Cybelea sp.
CGGCGCAACACGTCACCGAGGACGTCGCCGCGGCGGGCTCCCAGCGCCCGACGCACGCCAAACTCGCGAGACCGCTGCGTTACGCTGAACGAAACAACGCCAAAGACGCCCGAAAGTGCGAGCAGAAAGGCAACGGCCGCGAGCGCGCTAAGTAGCACGACCGACGAGCGCGGGGTCGCCGCTGCGATGTCAATGAGATTCTTGATCGTGTACGTCTTTGGGGCGGCGAGGAGCGGGTCGGTATTCGCGAGCGCCCGGTCCAACGATCGATCTAGCTCGGCCGGCGTGAGCGTATCGCTGAGCACGACGGCGTCGAGCACGTTGGGCGCAAGTTGGGTGATAGGAAGATAGTACATGGCGGGAGCGGGGCGGTTCAGCCGCTGCTGCTCGTTGCCGACGACACCTACGATGGTCGCGGTCGCCGGAGCGGCGCCGTTCCACCCGGAGACGCGTAAGCGCGTGCCGAGCGGTTCGCGATCGCTCAGATACCTTTTCACGAACGCCTGGTTTACGATCGCGACGCGCTGCCCGGTGCCGTTGTCGTTCGACGAAAAGGTCCGGCCGCGCAGTGTCGGCAGCCCCAGGATGCCGAAATAGCCGGGCGTTACCGCGTTGAGGTGTGCGTCCGGCTGGTTGCCGGCGGGATAGGTCTTTCCTACGATGCCGACCGTAAAGGTCACGATGACCTGAGAGAGCGGATACGATACCGAAAGTGCTGCGTCGCGCACGCTGGGAATGGCACGTACCTGGCCCAGCAGGGAGCGCGCAAACGTCAGGCGTGCCGGCAGCTGATTATATCGCGTGCTCGGCAAGCCAATCGCCTCGCTAACCAGAACGCCGGTCGTACGTATCCCGAGATTCGGATGGGTCAGCGTGTAGAAGCTGCGGACCGTCAAACCCGAAAGAACGACCAGCACCAGCGTAACCGCAAGTTCGATAACGACGAGCGTCGAGCGGACGAGCGCACCGGCCGAACGGTCCCCGCTGCGACCGGCGGCATCGACCGTTCCTGCCAAGCGCTCGCGCCGGAGTGCAATGACCGGCCACATTCCTGACAACAGCGTCACGGCGACCACGATCAGCACCGCGTAGAGGAGCGCCCATCCGTCAATCTGGGCTGAGTCGATTCGGGGCAATCCCCGCAAGATCGTCGAGGTCAGTAAGTGGAGACCCGCGTACGCTAGCGACACGCCGATGACGCCGCTGGCGAGTGCCAGGACCCCGGTTTCGGCAAGCAGCTGCGATCCTAGCCGTCGCGCCGACGCACCAAGCGACGCGCGCAAGGCAAACTCGTGCTCGCGCGTCGACGCGTCGGTGAGCAAAAGGCTAGCAACGTTGGCGCAGGTGATCAACAAAACGGCGATGACCGCGGCGAAGACGGTCCACAACACCGGCGCGACGTTCGCGAAAAAGGCGGCATTCGTCGACTGGACTTCGAATGCGATGCCGGCATCGGTTCGCGAATAGCGCGCCGTCAGACGGCTCGATGCCAGCGCGAGATTCGCGGCGGCCGATTTCAGTGTTGCGCCCGGCGCGAGCAGAGCGATCGCGCCGAGATAGCGGGCTCCGCGCTGTCTGGCGGGGACTGCATTGGGGAGCGGCGTCCAGAAGTCGTCGCGATCGAGCGATCCGTTGTCGGGAGCCGGCACGCGCACGTCGGGGGCGATCCCGACGATTTGGATCGGCACGCCGTCGAACTTAATGCTCGTACCGATAACGTGTGGATTGGCGCCCAGCTGGGTGCGCCAAAGGCGATCGGAGATGATGGCTCGCCGCACGCCGGGTCGTCCGTCGGGCGCAGCAAAGAAGCGTCCGAGCAGCGGATGCAAGCCGAGAACCGAAAAATAATTCCAAGTCACGTCCATGCCGTCGATTTCGCGCGGCCGGCCGCTTCCGGTCAATGTCGCCGAGTCTTCTGCCTCGGCCGCAATCGCGTCGAAGGCAGTCGTGTTCGCCCGCAAGTCGGAGACGTCCAGAATGGAAAGCGCGCTCCCGGCAACGCCACGTTTGTCGTCGGCGACCACGACGGCGAGACGGCCGGCGTTCGGGTACGGTAGCGGCTTGATCAACACCGCGTCGAGCACGCTAAATACGGCGACGTTCGCACCAATTCCAAGTGCAAACGAGGCTACCACGACGCTGACCAAAAGCGGCAGCTTGCGCAGCCGGCGAAGGCCAAAAGCGACGTCGCGAAGCAGGCTTTCCGCCCGCATGCGCAGCCCGGTAAGGACGATGTCACCGGCAATCCGCCACGGTTCGGGCCGCTCGTCTTCGAGATCGGCGAGAATCTGTTCGCGAAACTCGGCGCGAAAGTCGACGGGATAGGCCAAGAGCGTCAACGCGACGAGTCGACGCCACATCATGTGGCGCGGGCCGGAAGAAGCGCGAAGTCATGAGCCATTCGCACGAGATCGTCCAACCGCTGCGCCTCCGCTTGCGCGATGCGCCTTCCGCGCGCGGAAAGGCGGTAACGACGGCGCCGCGTATCTTCGCCGTCTTCGGGAAGCTCGAGAATCCACCCGTCGACGAGCATCTGCCGAATGATCGGATAAAGCGTACCAGCCGTTAATCGAACGGCACCCCCGGTCAAGCCCGCGACCGTCTTGGCGATCGCGTACCCATGGGCTTCTTC
>JBAVTZ010000179.1:0-2317 GCA_049696515.1 Candidatus Cybelea sp.
AGATTGACGTCGGCATCGGCGGCGCGACTGCCACCGCCGTGGGGGCGCGCATAGGGGAGCTTGCGCGGCGCGGCCAGGTCGTGTGCGTAACCCATCTGGCGCAGCTCGCGACCTGGGCCGATCGTCACTACGTTCTCGACAAGACCGAGCGCAAAAACGAAACGACCATTGCGGTGCGCGCAATTCGCGGTGCCAAGGAACGGGAAGTCGAGATCGCGCGGATGCTCTCCGGCGACACGCGCGACCCGGCCCTCCGCCACGCGCGTGCCCTATTGATCGCTAAGGAATCTGGTGAATCTTGAGAACGTTTGTGCCACCCGATCCCACCGGCATACCGGTTGTGAAGGCGATCAAGTCACCCGAGTGCACCAAACCCTCGCGCACCATGTGGCGCTCGGTCATATAGAGCAGCACGTCGAACGACGAATAGGAGTCGATCAGCAGCGATTCCGTGCCCCATAGAAGGGCCAGCCGTCGCGCTACTTGAGGCTCGGGCGTCAGCGCCACGATCCGTGCCTGCGGACGGAAGGCGGCGATATGATGCGCGGTGTTGCCCGTCGTCGTGCCGGTGACGATATAGGGTGTGTTCAGTTCTGCGCTGGCGCGCGTCGCCGCTTCGGCGATCGAGGAGGCGATCGTGGGCGCGAAATTCTCCAGCCGACGGTCCCGCAGCGAGGCGTGGGGGTAATGCTTTTCAACTTCTCGCGCGATGTCGGCCATCGTGCGCACGGCCTCGGTGGGATAGGCGCCGATGGCCGTCTCACCGGAGAGCATGACGGCGTCGGTTCCGTCGAGGATGGCATTGGCGACGTCGGTCGCCTCGGCTCGCGTCGGTCGAGGCGAGGCAATCATCGATTCCAGCATTTGCGTCGCCGTGATGACGGGTTTGCTGGCCCGATTGCACTTTGCGATAATTTGTTTTTGAATGATCGGTACCGTCTCGATCGGGATTTCGATACCGAGATCGCCGCGCGCGACCATAACTCCATCGGAAGCCTCGATAATGCTGTCGAGCTCGTCGAGCGCTTCGTGCTTCTCGATTTTGGCGATAACCGGGATTCGTTTGTTGCGCTCCGCGATGAAGGCCTTCACGCGCTCGACCTCCTCCGCCGCGCGCACGAAGGAGATCGCAACGTAGTCGACGCCGTGCTCTAGTCCGAACTCCAGAAACTCGAGATCGCGCGGCGTGACCGAGGTGATATTCAGCGACCCCTCGGAATAGTTGATGCCTTGTGCCGGGCGCAGCTCACCGCCGAACTCGACTGTGGTTTCGATTTCGGTCGCGCTCTTATTGACGATGAGGAGCGCAATCTGTCCATCTTGCAAGTAGAGCCGCCTCCCAATCGCGACGTCGGCCGGCAGGTCGCGATAGGTCGTGCTAACGCGCTCCTGCGTTCCCGCAACTTGCTCGGATGTAATTACAAAGCGCGCGCCACGTTCGAGCCTGACCGATGAGCGGCCATCTGCTAAAGGCCCAGTGCGAACCTTTGGCCCCGGGAGATCCTGCAAGACTGCCGTGTGTATGCCGAGTTCTGCAGAGATCTGTCGAGCGTGCGCGATTACCGTCGCGTGATCTTCGGGCGTGCCGTGTGAGAAGTTCAAACGCAACACATTGGCGCCGCTGAGGAAGAGCGAACGGAGAATGTTCGGGTCGCTCGAGGCGGGGCCGACGGTCGCAACGATTTTAGTGCGCTTTTGCAGTATCGGTTCCATTAATATGCTCGCCTTGTGCTTCAATGGCGGCAGGCTCCTGCGCTCGATTAAGCGCACTTAATCCCGCTGATGAACTTCGAGCGCGATCCTCGGGACCGCCGCTATCCAGAGCGGCTGGCGGGGAGCTTTCTTGCGTCCTTCATCCTGCATCTGCTGCTCGCAGCACTGCTCTTCTCACTCCTTGTCAGCTCGTCACAGCAGGGAGCAACCGAGAACGTCCAGGGCGGCGAAGTCATAACGATACAGCGCACCTCTCCAATCGTCGTAGCAAACCAACCTGCCGCGGTTCGTGCGGTGGCCCCCGTTCCGCACGTGCGCACGATAGCACCGCTGCAACACGCGCCGTTGGCCCAGCCCCAAAGCCAACGCCTGCCGGTAAATCGTCACGAGCTCGCAAAGTCGGCGCCCACGGCTCCGCCCAACCCGCGCCCGATTCCGCAGCAAACGCCGCAGCCCAATCCTCAGCCGACGCAAAACATTTTTGAAACGCAGCCGCGCAACGCGATTCCGGCTGCGCCGGTCAACGTGCCGACCGTGGCGCCGGTTGCAGTGGCCTTGAAGGCTCCCCCGACCGTTGCCCCCTCGCCGGTACCGACGGTCGCAC
>JBAVTZ010000180.1:0-7551 GCA_049696515.1 Candidatus Cybelea sp.
TCGCACACGTCGGCGGTCCGGCCGGAAGCGCGCCGAATCTCTTCCCCAAATCGGTAACGAGCGGAAATGACGCCCGGACGCCCGATCACCACCGTGAGAACGCGCTCGAACGTGCGGCCGTACTCAAGGAGGTCAAAGGATGGGATCGGTACCAACGGGATCGCCCAGGCCGCGGCAAGCGATTTGGCATAAGCGATCGCGATGCGTAAACCGGTGAAGCCCCCCGGGCCAATCCCGACCGCCAACCGGTCGACGCCTGAGGGCGTCAGTTGAGCTTGGTCGAGCACGCTCTCGACGAAAGCAAGGCCGCGCTCGAGCGCAATATTCCCGGCTTCGCAACGCCAAGCAACGATCTGGTCGTCGCGAGCGATCGCTGCCGAGAAGGCTCCCAGCGCGCCGTCGAAAGCAAGAACGTTCATGCCGGTTCACGAAGATATAGCGTCCGTGGATCATCCCCAACGCCATCGATTTCGATCTCGAAGCGGCGCGACGGAATGATGTCCGGTGCGTTGCGCCACCACTCAACCAGAACGATCGAGCGACCATCAAACGCTTCCTCGAGACCGAGCTCCGTCAGTTCGCTCGGGTCCTCAACCCGGAAGAGGTCGACGTGCTCGATGGGTGGATCTCCGCGGTAGCGGTGCCAGAAGGTAAAGGTCGGACTATAGGTTTGGTCGGCTCCGTGGAGCGCTCGCACGACCGCTCGGACGAAGGCCGTTTTGCCCGAGCCGAGCGGACCGGAAAGCGCGACTACGTCGCCCGGCCGAAGACGTCGCGCAAAGGCCGCGCCAAATGCGTTGAGCTCCTCTTCGGAGCCGAGCGTCACGTGCAACGGGGTGGTCCCCGGCGGAGTCGAAGGGCGTCCATGAGCGGCGACTTCGCCAAGACGCCGCCGAATGTCCTGATGCTGTGTGGAGATTTGAAGGGTAAGGATTGAACAAGGATATCGTATCGCAGGTTAACGTCGAAGATGAGATGCGAGAGAGCTATCTCTCGTACGCGATGTCAGTCATCGCTTCGCGAGCATTGCCCGACGTCCGCGATGGTCTAAAACCCGTCCAGCGGCGCATTCTCTATGCGATGCGCGAGATGGGGATGGACCCCAGCAAGCAGCATCGTAAATCCGCCGGTATTATCGGCGAAGTACTCAAGAGCTACCACCCTCATGGAGACTCGTCGGTTTACGATGCGCTCGTCCGCATGGCGCAAGATTTTACGCTGCGTTATCCGTTAGTCGACGGTCACGGCAACTTTGGCTCGATCGATCCCGATCCCCCGGCAGCGTACCGTTACACCGAGGCGCGTCTCGCACGGACGGCGCTCGACCTGCTTGCCGACATCGACAAAGAGACCGTTCCATTCGTTTCGACCTTCGACAACCAGGGCGTCGAGCCGAGCGTGCTTCCCGGGCGCTTACCCCAGTTGCTCGTGAACGGATCCAGCGGCATCGCGGTCGGTATGGCAACCAATATTCCACCCCACAATCTCAGCGAGATTTCCGACGCCATCGCCGCTTTGATCGATAACCCGCAAGCCAGCGACGACGATCTCAGCGACATCGTAAAGGGCCCGGACTTTCCGACCGGCGGCACGATTTTGGGCCACGACGCGATTCGCGAGGCCTACAAGACAGGGCGCGGCTCGATCACGATTCGCGGCAAAGCCGAGATCGTCGAAGAGCGCGGCAAACACAAGATCGTCATTACCGAGATACCCTATCAGGTCTATAAAGGACGCATCCTGGAAGCCATCTCGGAAGCGCATTCCGAGAAACGCATTGCCGGCATCACACGCATGGACGACGAGTCGAACCGCAAGGGCATGCGCGTCGTCATCGAGCTGCAGCGAAATGCTACGCCTAAGATCGTGCTCAACCAGCTATTCAAGCACACGCCGCTGCAAGCTACCTTCGGTTTCAACATGCTGGCACTCGTGCCGGTCGGGCCGCCCCGTGCGAACGGTTCGGTTGCGATCGAGCCGCAGGTGCTCTCGCTCAAACAGTTGCTCGAACACTTCATCGCGCACCGCAAAGACGTCATCACGCGACGGACCGCCTACGATCTCCGCAAGGCCGAAGAGCGAGCCCACCTACTCGAAGGCTACCGGATCGCACTCGACAACATCGACGAAGTGATCGAGATCGTACGCGGAAGTCAAACGACCGACGAGGCTAAACAACGCCTTGCGTCTCGCTTCGATCTTAGCGAAGTGCAGGCCCAAGCCATCGTCGACATGCGCCTGCGGACGCTCGTCGGCCTCGAGCGACAGAAAATCGAGCAAGAATACGCGGAGCTGATCAAGACCATCGCCGAACTGCAGGATATTCTGCGCAACCCGCGGCGCATCGCAGCGATCGTGAAGAGCGAAGCGCAAGATGTCAAGAAGCGCTTTGGCGACGAGCGACGCACCGGTATCGAGCCGGCAGAAGACGAGATTTCGATCGAGCAGATTACCCCCAACATCGATGTTGTGGTTACCTACACGGTCGGCGGCTACATCAAGCGCGTCACGGTCGACACGTTTCGAACGCAAAGCCGCGGCGGTCGCGGCGTGACCGGTATTTCGAATCTCAAACGCGAGGATGTCGTTCGCAACTTCTTTGTGACCAAGACGCACGATCACGTGCTCTTCTTCACCAACAAGGGACGCGTCTATCGCCTGCGCGGTTACGAAATTCCCGATACCACCCGCCAGGCGCGGGGCACAGCGCTGGTCAACCTGCTCACACTTCCACCGGGCGAAGAGGTGACGGCGGTCTTTCCGATCGACCGGTTTGAGGGCGAGCAATACCTGGTCATGGTCACGCGGCACGGCGTCATCAAGAAGACGAAGCTCGAAGAGTTTGCCAACGTTCGGCGCAATGGCCTTATCGCGATCAATCTCGATCCGAGCGACGATCTGTTGGCCGTCGATCTCTCTAACGGATCGCGCGACATCATTTTGGCATCGACGCTGGGCATGGCCGTGCATTTCAACGAAAAGGACGTGCGGCCGATGGGACGGGTCGCGCGCGGCGTCAAAGCGATGACCCTCGAGAAGGGCGATACGGTGGTCGCAATGGACGTTCTCGAAGACAATCGGCGCGAGGTCTTGCTGGTCACGTCACTGGGCTTCGGTAAGCGAACGCCGATCGAGGAATACCGGCATACTTCACGAGGCGGCAAGGGCGTGAAGGCGTTTGCGCGCCAGCGCGACGACATCGGCCAGGTCGTGGACCAAATTCTCGTCGCCCCCGACGACCAGATTTTGATGATTACCTCCGGCAACCAAGTGATCCGGCTCCAAGTCCGCGAGATCCGTAAGACTGGGCGCGACGCCAAAGGCGTGCGCCTGCAGCGCTTAGGCGGAGGCGACGAAGTCATCGCAATCACCAACCTCGGCAAACAGGCCAAACAAATCACGGAGATCACTGGCGAGCCGCAGACCGAGTTGTAAGTTAGGTTTGCGCCGGTGGCGCCGGGGAGTCTTGGCCAGGTAAACCGAAGCCAATCGCTCCCCGGCACGAGCGAGTCGAGTGCCCGCGGCCGCAACATACCGACCTCTGGAAGTGTTAGGAGTAGTGATGAGTGCATTACCTGACGTTACGCAAGCTAACTTTGACGCGGAAGTGCTGAAGAACCAGCAGCCGGTGTTGGTCGATTTTTGGGCCCCGTGGTGTGGGCCGTGCCGAATGCTAAGCCCAATTGTAGAAAAAGTCGCAGCCGCGAACACGGGCAAGGCGAAGTTCGTCAAGCTCAACACCGACGACAATCCGAGCCTTGCCGGTCAGTACCAAGTCTCGGGCATTCCCTGCCTGATTCTATTTAAGGACGGCCAGCCGGTCGATCGCATCGTGGGCTACGTTCCCGAGAACGTCGTGACGTCGATGCTCGGCAAACACGTCGCCTAAATCACGAGCTTCCTTACCGGCGATGCACCGCATTCTATCGGACGCGCGCGTCGCAGCGTTGGAAGGCGAGTTTGGGCGAGATTCAGTTAGACGCGCGGCCGAGCGAGCACTCGACCGCGCGCGTGCGTTTCCGGAAGAGATTTCGTTCGATGACCTCGTCAGCGATGTCGTAGTCAGGCTTGAGGAACTGCGTCTGAAGACCCTAATGCCGGTCGTCAACGCGACCGGTATTATCGTTCACACCAATCTCGGCCGCGCCTCACTAGCGCCCGAAGCGCTCGAGTCTATTGGCCGCCTCGCGCTCGGTTACACAAATCTGGAATACGATTTGCGAACCGGCTCGCGCGGCACGCGCTACGCGGGCGTCAGCGCGGCGATCAACGAAGTCACCGGTGCAGAAGCGTCGCTGGTCGTCAACAACTGCGCGGCTGCAGTGCTGCTGATCCTCGATACGCTGGCGAAGGGACGCGAAGTTATCGTGTCGCGTAACCAACTGATCGAGATCGGCGGCGGTTTCCGCGTACCCGAGGTGCTCGAACGCAGCGGCGCAAAACTCGTCGAGGTCGGAACCACCAATCGCGTCTACATTGAGGATTTCGAGCGAGCCCTCTCGCCGCGCACGGGGCTTCTGCTGCGGACGCATACGTCGAATTATCGGATCGAGGGCTTCGTGCACGACGTGGGTGGCGCGGAGCTCGTCCAACTCGGTCGCCGAGCAGGGGTGCCGGTTGTGGAAGATCTTGGGAGCGGTGCACTCGTCGATCTCGCGCGGTACGGCGTGGAGCACGAGCGGACCGTCGGGGAAGCAATCGCCGACGGATTTCAACTCGTAGCATTCTCGGGTGACAAGCTGCTCGGCGGCCCGCAAGCCGGAATCATCGTCGGCCGGGAAAATCTCATCGCGCGTCTGCGCAGCAACCCGCTGCTTCGCGCGCTTCGGGTCGACAAGCTCACGCTCGCGGCACTCGCGGCCACGCTGCGGCTCTATCGAGCAGGTTTACACGAACGCATTCCCATCTATCGAATGTTGGCCGTCAAGCCGAGCGAGTTGCGCTGCCGGGCTGATGCCTTAGCCGCCGCGCTTCCGGGCGCGGTCGTCGTTGACAGTACGGCCTACGTCGGCGGCGGGTCGGTTCCGCAAGCACCGATTCCGTCCATTGCAGTCGCCATTGACGACGAGAAACCCGACCTACTGGCCGCGTGCCTGCGCGATGGAGCCCCGGCCATTATTTCCCGCATCGAAGGCGGCCGAGTGCTGCTGGATTTACGAACGATTGACCCGCAAGAAGACGAAAGCGTGATCGCCGCGCTCGCAAGGCTTGCCGGCTCGCGGGATCGCTAAGAAATGCCGGAGCTGCCGGACGTTGCGGCTTACATCAGCGCGCTCGAGCCGCGCATCGTGGGGCAGTGCCTCGAACGCGTACGCATAGCCAGCATCTCACTCTTGCGTACGGCCGAGCCGCCGCTCTCTGCCGTCGAAGGGCGAACGGTGCGCGAACTGCGCCGCATCGGCAAGCGTATCGCGATTGGGTTCGATCGCGATCTTTGGCTAGTGCTCCACCTGATGATCGCGGGACGCCTGCATTGGCGCCCACCCGGCGCCAAGTTGGGCGGTCGCTATAACCTTGCGGCTCTCGATTTTACCGACGGCACGCTCGTGCTCACCGAAGCCGGTTCTAAACGCCGCGCCTCGCTCCAAATCGTTGCGGGCGAGGAGAGTTTGAAGGCGCTCGATCCCGGCGGGATCGATGTCTTTGCGACCGATCTCGAAACGTTCCGACGCGCGCTTAGCGCCGAGAACCACACCTTGAAGCGCGCGCTTACCGATCCGCACGTCATCGACGGGATCGGGAACGCCTACTCCGACGAAATCCTTCACGCCGCGGAGCTCTCACCGATTACGCTCACGCAGAAACTCACAGCCGACCAATGGCAACGGTTATTCGAGGCAACCCGGGCAACGCTGCAGGCATGGATCGATCGTCTGCAGGCTGCGGGGACGGAAGCATTCCCCGAAAAGGTCACCGCCTTTCGCGACGGCATGGCCGTGCACGGCCGTTTTAGCAAACCCTGTCCGCGTTGCGGCGATACGATTCGCCGTATCCGCTATGCGGACAACGAGACCAACTATTGCCCGCAATGCCAAACCGGCGGCAAGGTACTCGCGGATCGCGCGCTATCGCGACTTGGAATCGATCCACGACGATCCAATCCAGCGCCGACACGCGACTAAACTGTAACGCAAATTAGAGAAGCCCTTGTCATCCTAAGCGGCGTTGAGCGCGGCAATGCTTGTGCGCCCTTCGTCCTTCGACTCCGCTCAGGACGACAAGGCCGCTCAGGATGACAGCGCCGCTCAGGATGACAAGGCCGCTCAGGGTGACAATGCTGTTTCAATCTGCAGAGAACCAGCCTGAGGGTTCGACGTCGAGATTGACGTTGATCTGCTTGACTTCGGTGTACGCGTCGTAACCGTAAGTGCCCAACTCGCGGCCGATGCCCGACTGCTTGTAACCGCCCCAGGGCGCTTCGTTGTAGGTGGGGTGATACGTGTTGATCCAAGTGATGCCGGCGCGCAGCCTGCGAATGACGCGGTGAGCTTTCGCGATGTCCTGAGTGAAGACGGCGCCGGCTAATCCGTAGACCGTATCGTTGGCAAGCGCGATCGCCTCGGCTTCGCCGTCGAACGTCTGGACGACCAGGACGGGTCCGAAGATCTCTTCTTGGACGATGCGCATAGCGGGTGTGGTCTGGGCGAAAATCGTCGGCTCGATGAAGTTTCCGCTCGCAAGTGGTCCGCCTAAGCGCTTGCCACCGCAGAGCAGCTGCGCGCCCTCCTCGCTGCCGGTCGCGATGTACCCTTCGACGCGCTCGCGGTGGACCGGCGAAATAATCGGTCCCATCTCACTGGCCGGATCGAAACCATCACCGACGCGAATTTTCTTCGCTCGTTCGACTAGCCGTTCGACGAATCGGTCGTGCAGCGACCGTTCCAAAATCAGCCGCGAGCCTGCCGAGCAGACCTGTCCGGCATTGGCAAAAATACCGAAGAGCGCGTAATCTACGGCCGTGTCGAAATCGGCGTCCGCGAAAACGATATTGGGCGATTTGCCGCCGAGTTCGAGCGAGATTTTCTTGAGATTAGAGGTTGCATCTTGCATGATGCTGCGCCCCGTCTTGGTGCCGCCCGTGAACGCGACTTTATCCACCAGATGACTCGCGGCGATGGCGTGCCCGACCGTTGCGCCCGGACCCGGAACGATGTTGACCACGCCTGGCGGAAACTCGAGCTCCTCGAAAATTGCGGCCAATCTGATCGCCGAAAGCGGCGTCAACTCCGCTGGTTTGAGCACGCAGACATTGCCCGCGGCCAATGCGGGCGCGAGTTTCCAGGTGGCCATCAGTAGTGGATAGTTCCACGGAATGATCTGGCCGCAGACGCCGATTGGCTCGCGCACCGTGAACGTCTGCGAGGGCGCGGGGACGTCGAACGTTTGGCCGTGCGGCTTCGTCGCCAGCCCCGCATAGTAACGAAAGCAGTTGGCGGCGTCAACGGCATCGTACTCGGTTTCGCGCAGCGGCTTGCCGTTGTTGAGCGTGTCGATTCGCATGAACTCGTCGCGATGCGCATCGATCGCGTCCGCAACCCGAAAGAGCAGTGC
>JBAVTZ010000181.1:0-6789 GCA_049696515.1 Candidatus Cybelea sp.
ACGCTGATGTGGGAAAGCGCGCCTTCGCTCGTTCGCCGCGGCGGTCGCGTCTCGTTTTTTGCCGGATTGCCGGCCGACGCGTTCGTCTCGTTTCTGGGGGCGCGCCTGCACTACGACGAGGTGACCTTGCTGGCGCCCTTCCACTTCACGCCCAGTGACGTACGCACGGCCTTCGATCTAATCGCTGCGCGCGCGCTCCCGTTGACGCGGCTCATCTCAGACGTCTATCCCCTGGCGCAGATTATCGGCGCCTTCGCGAAGCTCGACGCCGGCGACGGATTGAAGATGCTGATCGAACCGTGACCAAGCCGATGATGCGCGCTGCCGTGCTCTACGACGTGGACGACGTCCGTATCGAAGAGCGGCCGATTCCCGAGCTTGGCGAAGGTGAGCTGCTCGTACGTACGCAGGCCAGCGGCATCTGCAGCGGCGATGTGATGCCTTGGTATATCCGGCGTAAAGCGCCGCTCGTGCTCGGGCACGAACCGGCAGGTGTTGTCGCGGCGGTCGGCACCGATGCCGCGTTTTCCGTCGGCGATCGTGTTTTCGTGCACCATCATGCGCCCTGCTTTGCCTGTCGCGCCTGCAAGCGAGGCGACTACGTGCAGTGCGCGACCTGGCGATCTTCGAAAATCGATCCGGGCGGCATCGCCGAGTATTTCCGCGTTCCACGCGCCAATCAAGCCGACACACTCCAATTGCCGGACAATCTCGCCTTTCCCGACGCGTCGCTGGTAGAGCCCTTGGCCTGCGTCGTGAAATCGTTGCGGCGCAGCGGCCTCGCGCCGGGCGACCGTTGCTACGTAATCGGGCTCGGCGTCATGGGTCAGCTGCACGTGCTCGCGGCACAGTCGCTGGGCGCGCAAGTTTTCGGAAGCGATTTCATCGCCCGACGCCGCAGCGTTGCCGAGCGCAACGGTGCAGCCGCGTTTCATCCCGACGACGTGGGCCGCGTGCTTGAAGAAGGCGCCGAGGTCGTTATCTGCGGGCCGGGAAGCACATCGGCCATGCGGGCCGCGTGCGAGGCCGCGGCGCCCGGGGGAACCGTCGTGATGTTCACCCCGTTCGGCCCTGAAATGCCGCTGGAAATCGATCCGGCGCGGTTTTATTTCGAGGATCTTCGAATCGTCGCGAGCTACTCGTGCGGCCCTGATGACACACGCGTTGCCTTACAGTTGCTCGAAAGCGGGGCGGTCAGCGCCGAGAAGCTCGACGCCACCCTGGTCGCGCTCGACGAAGTGCCGCGTGCATACCGCGATCTTGCCGAAGCGCGCATCATCAAGCCGATCGTCTGTTTTTACCAAGTTGACGGCATCGAAAGGAGCACCAAATGAACACGCTCGGTGTGAACGTTTTTACCGCCCCGGGAAAGGCCATGGTCGGCGAGCGGCCAAGGCCCTTTGGCGAAGCGCTCGGCTTTGACCCGATCACGTCGACTTTAATCTTCGGCGAGTACGATGCGGTACTGGTAGACGCAATGACGACGGTGGCTGAGGCCGAGGCTCTCGCGGATTGGGTTGCGCTGCACAACCGCAATCTGGAGACCATCTATATAACGCACGGCCATTTCGACCACTTCTACGGTCTGAGCATTCTGCTCGACCGTTTTCCGAGCGCTCGGGCGATAGCGACGCCTAAGACGGTGGACGCCATGCAGATGTCTTTCACTCCCCCAGTGGAGCGGTTAGCCCGCCGGTTGTTTCCTGGTCAAGTGCCCACTAAATTGGTTGCACCTCAGCCCTATGAGCACGACGCGTTCACTCTCGAGGGTCAGGAACTGCGTATCATCGAGCAGGGCCAAACCGATGGTCCCGATACGACGTCTCTATACGTTCCATCGATCGGCCTGGTCGCGGCTGGCGACGTTGTGTACAACCAATGCCGCATATACGTCGGCGACACCACCCCGGAAAGCCGAAAAAATTGGATCGCGGCGCTGGACCGGCTAGCAGCGCTGAACCCCGCGATGGTCGTCGCCGGTCACAAGAAGCCGGGTGCGCCCGACTCTCCCTCGACGATCCAGGACACCAAGCGTTATCTGGAGGACTTCGATCGGGTGCAGAAAACCGCGACGTCCGACCAGGAGCTGTTCGATCAGATGACGGAGCTCTACCCGCATTGGGTAGCTAATCAGTCGTGGCTGATGTTCGGATTCCCGCAGCCATAAGCCACATCAACTGCTGATGCGAATGGCAGTCGTCAATGGGCGTACAACTTTGGCGGGCGTGTTCTTGAGCCTGGGCGAAAGCAAGGGCGCGTTTGGGCACATTCAGATCGCGAAACGGCGAGATTCGCTGCTACATCCGCGATCCTGACGGCTATACTTATCGAGGTCGGACAGACCACAGACCTCACATCCCGGATAGCTGTCTCGGCGGTGATCGAGCGGCGTCCGTGTGTGATTTCGCTAATCCGCGTGGCCGCTACATGGATTTCTGTAGCCAGACGGGTGGGCGAGAGATTCAGGGGCCTCAGAAATTCTTCAAGTAAAATTTCTTCCGGATGGATAGCCTCTAGTTTTTTGCTCTTTTTTTCGCGCTCATTTGCGGCTTTCTAAAATTATAAAGTAAGAAATTTAGTGATAGTGAAACGGATCCGGTATCGGTTGCCAGAGGTGCACTTCTGCCTGCCAATCCTTGGGGCATGGGAGAGCTACCGGCCGCTCTGTTGGAAGTAGCAATGCGCGCCGGGAGGCCCATGTCCAGTTCTCGGCTTGACATTTGTAAAGTTCGCTTTAGGCTTAGGGCATGAGCAGTTTTGCGGGGGTTCTCAACGCGGTGATGGACGAGGCCGGCCTCACCGCCGCGGAGGTGGCCGAGCACGCCGGGTTGACGGAGTCGGCCATTTCGCTGTTGCGGGCCGGGCGCCGGGAGCCGTCGTATCGCACGCTCCAGCGCCTGGCGCACGTATTTCCATCGCTTGGCGAACAGTTGGCCGAGCGCAGCAGCCCGTTCGATTCGATCGAAGACGCGATTGCCGACGTGCGAGCCGGCAAGATGGTCGTCGTACTCGACGACGAGGATCGCGAGAATGAAGGCGACCTCGTGATGGCGGCCCAGATGGTGACGCCGGATGCGATCAACTTCATGCGCAAACACGCGGGGGGGTTGATTTGCGTGCCGTTGGTAGGCGCGCGCCTCGACGATCTGCACATTCCGCAGATGGTGCGCGAGAATACCGCGGTACACGAGACGGCCTTCACGGTCTCGGTCGAAGCGCGCGGCGTAACCACAACCGGGATCTCGGCGTACGATCGCGCCGCGACGATCAAGAAGCTGCTCGATCCGGAAGCACAACCGGCCGATTTCCTGCGTCCCGGACACACCTTTCCGTTACGAGCGCGCGAAGGCGGCGTGCTGGTGCGCGCCGGCCAGACCGAAGCCGCGGTTGACCTTGCGCGCTTGGCGGGACTCTATCCGGCGGGCGTCATCTGCGAGATCATGGCGGACGACGGCAGCATGGAACGGTTAGAGGGCTTGCGAAGCTACGCCGACCGTCACGCGCTTAAGTTGGTGACCGTCAAGGATCTGATCGCCTACCGGATGCGTAACGAAAAGCTCGTCAAAAGGATCGCCGAGTTCGAGCTTCCGACGACTTTTGGCACCTGGAAGGGCATCGGCTACAATACCACCATCGACGACGGCACCCATGTTGCGCTCGTTATGGGCGAGATCGGCAACGGCAAGGAAATTCTCGTCCGCGTCCACTCGGAGTGCATGACCGGCGACGCGCTGCATTCGATTCGCTGCGACTGCGCGGCCCAGCGAGACGGCGCAATGCGTCTGATCGCCGAAGAGGGACGCGGAGTTTTTCTCTACTTGCGGCAGGAAGGCCGCGGCATCGGGCTGGCCGATAAGCTGCGCGCCTACGAGTTGCAAGATCGCGGGGCCGACACGGTGGAGGCGAATCTGGCGCTGGGGCTCCCGATCGACAAGCGCGATTACGGCATCGGTTCGCAGGTGCTTGCCGATGTGGGGGTGCGAGAAATGCGCCTAATAACGAATAACCCGAAGAAGATCTTCGGCCTCGAAGGATACGGACTAAAGATTGTGGGGCGCGTGCCATTGCAGACGACGCCGACCGCACACAACAAGCACTACATCGCCACCAAGCGCTCGAAGCTCGGCCACATGATCGACGAGGTTGCCGCTTCGTGAAGCCAAGTGGAGCACCGATGCCGGCGCTGCCGGATTGCAGCGGACAGCGGTTCGCGATCGTCGCGGCCCGCTTCCACAACGAGTTGGCGGAGCAGTTGGTGGATGGTGCCCGGCGAGCCTTGCGCGACTGTAAAGTCAACGATGCGGATATCAACGTGTATGACGTGCCGGGCTGCTTCGAACTCCCGCTGGCTTGCCGCTTTCTCATCGATAGCGATCGCTTCAACGCGCTCGTTGCCGTCGGCGCGGTGGTCCGCGGGGAGACGTCCCATTTTGAATTCGTGGCCGGCGAATGCGCACGCGGAATTATGGACGTGCAGCTCACGACGGGCATTCCGATCGGCTTTGGCGTGCTCACGACGGAGAATCTCGCCCAGGCGCAAGAACGCGCCGACCCAGGCGACGGTAAGGGTTACGCGGCCGCACTGGCGGCTGCCACGCTGCTCCGGCTGACCGCGGGACTTCCGTGAGCCGGCTCCCGCAGGAACTGAGTGGGTTGGGGCGCATTTAGCGAGCCTCTAGCTACAAGGGAGAGCGCGGTGGAAGATAAGGTCCTCACCTGTAAGGATTGTGGAAACGAGTTTGCCTTTACCGAGCGAGAACAGCAATTTTTCGCCGAGAAAGGCTTTCAAAATCAACCGCAGCGGTGCCGGGACTGTCGCCAAGCGCGGCGCACCCACGGCAGCGATCAAGGACAAGGGAGAGCCGCAAGCCGGCCGAGTTACGAGGCCGTCTGCGCCGCCTGCGGCGTAGAGACAACGGTTCCGTTCCGCCCGCGCGGCGATCGTCCGGTTTACTGCCGTACCTGCTACACCGAAAAGGTGCCCGCCGGCGTCTAACCCCTCACTGCCCAATGCGATGAGCGAGTTTACCGTCGTTGCGTGGGACGACGACGCCGTGCTCTATCTCGATCAGCGCCGGCTCCCGCACGAGACACGATACGAGCGAGCGCGGACGGTTGCCGAGATTGAAGGCGCAATCAGAAGTCTCGCGGTGCGCGGCGCTCCTTGCATCGGCGTCTTTGGGGCGTACGGCATCGCGCTGCTTCGCCGAACTATTGCCGACGATGCGCTCTTCTTGCAGGCGGCGCGGCGCGTTCGCGCCGCGCGCCCGACCGCGGTCAACTTAGCCTGGGCGGTCGATCGCGTTCTCGCGGCTGACGATCCATTGAAAGAAGCACGCGCGATTCATCGCGAGCAGATCGCCATCGACGCGGCGATTGCCGATCACGGGCTGGACCTGATTCCAAAAAACGCCCGCGTCTTGACGCACTGCAATACCGGGCCGCTGGCGACGGGCGGTGCCGGCACCGCTCTAGCGGTTATCGTAGCGGCGCAGCGCAGCGGAAAGAAGCCACGCGTTTTTGTTGACGAAACCCGGCCGTTGCTGCAGGGCTCGCGCCTAAACTATTTGGAGTTGAGCCAGGCCGGCGTTGAGGCGGTCCTGATCGTCGATGCAGCGGCCGCAATCACAATGAAGCAGCAGCGGATTGATTTGGTGATAGTGGGGGCCGATCGAATCGCGCGTAACGGCGACACCGCCAACAAGATCGGGACCTACGCACTCGCAATTCTGGCCTCGCACCACGGAATTCCGTTCTATGTTGCGGCCCCCCGCTCGACGTTCGACCTGAGCGTCGAAAGCGGCGCGGCAATCCCGATAGAAGAGCGATCCGCCGACGAAGTCGTTTCATTTTCCGGGGTTCGGGTCGCGCCCGAAAGCGCAGCGGTCTACAATCCGGCGTTTGACGTGACACCCGGTCACCTCGTTACTGCGTTCGTCACCGAGAGCGGAATCGTGCGGCCGCCGTACGTCGAGACGATTCCCGAACTCGAATTCCGGCCGCTCGTCGGTATCGGCAGCTAACTGGATTTGCGATTCTACGATTTCCTGGATAAACAGCCCGCGATCGGCAAGCTCGTCGTCATCGAAGGAACGGAACGCGCGCTGGCGGAGCGAGCGCTGGAGGTCGTCCTCGATCGCCTCTTGCCGCCGGAAGTTCGAGAGTTAAATCTCGCCCGCTTCGAAGCCGGCGAACTCGCCGACGCTAGTCGCATCCGCGAGGCCGCGCAGGCGATGCCGTTTCTGGCGGAGCGGCGCGTCGTCGTGGTAGCCGACACGCAGACGATGCGGGCGCCACTGCGCCATGAGGTGTGGGCGGTGGCGCAAGAAGTGCCGGAGGGCAACACGCTGGTATTGCTCGACCTGCTGTCGCCACGCTCGCAGCGGCCAGAGCCGTTCGGTGCGCTGGCCGGGCGTACTGCGCTGCGCGTCGACACGACCACTAGCGAAGATACGCGAGTGCGTTTCGTCGAGGAGAGCCTGCAGCATCTTGGCGTGAAGGCCGAGGCGCGCGTTGTCGACGTATTGGCGCGGAGCCAAGCCGATCTCGGATCGGTGCGCAACGATCTCGAGAAGCTCGCGCTAACCAGCAAGAAGATAACGCTCAAGGACCTCGAGCGGGAAGCGCTCGCGATTGAGGATCCGAAAGCCTACAAGTACGCCAGCGCCCTCGCCGAAGGCAATATTACCGAAGCGCTTTCGATCGCACACGAGTCGTTCGCGAGCGACCCTCGTGGAGCGGCGATCCCGCTGCTCTCGGCATTGGCCACCGAGTGCAACTACCTGTGGG
>JBAVTZ010000182.1:0-25584 GCA_049696515.1 Candidatus Cybelea sp.
CAACGGGACGTACACGCTCCATCCGACGCCGCGTCCGTACCCGGGCGAGAGCCCCCCCGTCACGCCGCCGCCGGTGCCGGGAGCCACGCCGAGCCCAACCTCATCGACCTTGCCGATATTCCTGGTACGCGGCGGTGAGACGCCTCCGCCCATCCCTCCCGCTGGGCAAGCGACACCGCAGCCGACGCCCGAACCCACGGGCGTACCTACCCTGGCGCCCGGTTACGTGGCCGTGATTTCGGACAAATGGACCGGCAACCGGGCGCGCGGGCAACCCAGCGACGCCATCGGCAACGTTCACATCTATTACGGTGACGAAGAGATCGTGGGTGAACGCGCACACTTCGATGGCGCGCGAACGATCACGATCACGGGCCATCCGTTTTTGGTCAACCACGAGCACAACTCGGTGCTCGCGGCCGACGTTATCGTCTTCGATACCGTTGCGGAGACGGCTAAGCTGGTCAACGGCAAGGGGGCCAGCGACGAAGGCGTGCAGCGCGGCCTGGTTCACTTTTCAGCCGACGACTTACACACCGATCCGGACGGCACGGCGCACGGCAGCAATCCGTACGTGACGACTTGCGAGAACCCCCGCGGCGGCTACCATATCACCGGCAAGACGATGGACGTCGTCCCGGGCGACAAGATCGTCATCCACAAGGCGGTGCTGTGGCTCGGGGCGGCGGCCGTCTTTTACCTTCCGCTGCTGATCATCCCACTGCGCACCGTGGTGGATCAGCGCGCTCGCGCCCGTTGGTTCCCGGAAGTCGGATACGACTCGTATGAAGGCGCGTGGATCAAAATCCAGATTCCGTTTGGTAAGGACCAATACTACTACGGGTATTACATCGTGAACTATTTCACGAAGTTGGGTTTCGGCTTGGGTTACGTCGGCTTCTATGCAAGCAGGCGAGGCCGGCGCAGCGTCAGCGTAAACTTATACTCCGTGAACAACGGGCTGGGGGGCGGCCGGCAAACCAACGCCGCGATTCAGGAAACGGAGAATTTTTCTCAACACCTGCGCGGCAACTTTCAATATCAGTATCAAGCCAACTACGGAGCGCTGGTAAGCATCCCGCCCAACGAAACGTTGAGTGCCGCCATCGTGCACCAGTCCGCGCAAACGTCACAGAACTACAGTTTTAGCCACAGCTCGGTCGGGGGACAAGGCAGCAGCGAAACCTTCACCTTCACCGATACTCGGCAATTCAACCAGAACTTAAATCAGACGACCACCTACAACTTCAGCGACACGAGCGCGAGCTTTGGCGGTATCTCATCATTCAGCAATCAATCAGAGTTTGATTATTTGCTGCAGTATACGACCTCCGGTGCCGATTATCAGATGGAGTTCGACAAGACGTATTCGGAGGAGGCCGTTGGAATCAACAAGCTCCCTGAGTTTCAAGTGCGGCCGAACGATTTTTTCCAGCACTTCATCATCCCGCTCTCGAGCCAAGTTACGTTTGGTGAGTACAGCGAGCCGTCGGGCACGGGCGAACCCCAAAGCTTGGCAACCTGGCGCGGCGACGCGAACTTGGTCGTGGGGCCGGCCGACGTCAAGGTTTTCGGGAGCGACTTCCAAGGCAGCGTCACCATCGACCAATACGCTTACGGCACCGGAGATCTCAAGGCGGCAGTCGAGCAAGACCTGAGCCTCACCACGCCGATCAGCTCGCATATCGTCAACGACCTCACCTACAGCGAGGCCAACTACAACGGTCCGGCGCTGGTGCCGTTTCAGTACCTCGACCAGCAGCCCACGGACAACACTAAAAACGCGCAGGACATGATTCGCCTCTTCAACGACGACGTCTACGCGTTTTCGGTGGGCTGGGTCACGAACTTCGATGGCGTGGCGCAACCGCTGAGCTATCAGTTGACGGCGCGTCCATCGCCCCGCTCCGTCGTGCTGCTGAGCGGCTCGTTCATACCGGGCCCCGGCATGGGTTTCGAAACCACCAACCTGCAGCTATCCACGCCCTTCGGCCGCGATGCATCCTTGCAATTCGTCACCGATATTAACTGGAAGCCGTCGGCCGGCGGCACCGGTGAGTTCTTCGCCGACAAGATCATCTACTACACGCGCACGATTGGGAACTGCTATCAGCTGCTGGTCCTCTACAACGAATCCCAGCAATCGGTCAACGTCGGACTCAATCTGCTGGCGTTCCCGTCGCAAACCGCGGTCTTCAACATCGCTCAACCGCAGGCAGTACTGCCGACCACCTTCAACTACTAAAGAGGTCCGTTGCGTAGCGCTGACGCGCGGAGGCTATGAGCCCGCAGCGAGGCGTGCGACTTTTCCGCAAAAGACAGGATGTCGTATTCCGCTGGCGTTGCGGAAAAGCGCACGAGTAGGAGCTCACACGGATGTGAGCGACGAACGTCCGAGTCGCGGGGCTTATAGCCCACGCGTGTCCGCGCTACGGAGTCGACTCGAATCTTCGAGAAGGTAAGGGTTTAGTTTGGAGTTAGGGGGTGTCGCATTGGGGGTGGCCGCACGAGCAGCTTTCGGATTCGAGGCTCTCGTCGGAGGCGGTGCTGCAGAAGTCGCTGCAGTAAACCTCGCTGTCGTCTACCGGTCCGATGACCGAGCAGTTACAGAGCTCGTTGGCGCATTCGATCGTGAGTTCTTGCATGTTTGCGCTCGTAATGCGTCGTCTACGGGCAGGGCGACGGATTGGCGGGGTTATTCGCTATTTGGATCGTGACGATCTCTGCCGCCGGGTCGGGGACTTGGTTGCCGTTGGCGATAGCAGTATAAGTGTTGTCGAACGGCTCGGTCATGCACAGCCGCGGCGAAACGAACTGCGGATCGACTGGGCCGCCGGCTCCCAGCGAATCGAAAAATTGCCACGTCCCAAAGCTGCTGGCCTGCGTTGTGAAGGCATTGAACGTCCATATACTCGGGGGACTGCTGGTTGGGGACGGGCCTGGTGTTGAAAAGCCCCTCAAGATCGATTTTTGCACCAGCAGCGAAAACTCGGTCCCAGTACCGTTGTTGTTCAAATTAAAGGAGAACTGCTGAGGAGTCGTTCCGGGGAAAAACCAGCCTGGCGGCTGATGTGGATTCAAGCTTGGCTGAAACTGCATGTACTTAGCATACGACCCTAGGGCGCTCCCGAGCGCAATCAAAGCAACCGAATACCCCGCCCAGTTGGTGCGAACCGAATCCGTTGACGGCGTGACCCCGCTTCCGGTCGTGTTGAAGACGATCATGTACTGGTATTGGCTGAAGTTGAAGGGCGCCTGCACGTCAAAGAATATCGATAGGAACCCCACGGGCGCGCCGCCTGCTCCCAAGCCGGGAGGATTCGGCGTCACCTGACGACCGCACGCCACAACGATGAACGCCGTTACTAGTACTACTACGAAACCTAATCTGCGAGTCATGGCCTCCTCGGCGCCATTGCGCGACGCCGGTATTGCTGCCGGCGCAGCCGTCGCGTTAGCGGCGGCATTCCCGAAGCTCGGCGCAGCGTGGCTGGTTCCGTTTGGAACTGCCGCATTGTTCTGGCTTTGGCAAGGTGCTTCCTGGAAACGGGCTGCGCTCCTCGGTTGGTTCGCCGGGATGATCTTCTTTGCGCTAGACTTTGCGTGGGTCGGCCACACCGTCGGACACTATATCGGCGTCTTCGGCCCGTTTATTGCTTTCGGACCCGCACTTATCGAAGCACCCTTCTTCGCGCTGGCGGGTCTACTCTCGGCGCTTGCCTATGCGCGCATGCGTCCGAGCGTTGCGCCGCTCGGCGCGGCCGCGGCCTTCACGATTTGCGAATGGCTGCGGTCGATCGGTATTCTCGCCGCACCATTCGATCAGCTTGGCTACACGCAAGCCGATTCACCGCTGCGCGTTATCGCGGCGTACGCCGGAACCTACGGTGTTACGTTCGCCCTTTGCACGCTCGGAGCGTATCTTGCCGATGCGGTCCACCGTCGTACGTGGCGACCGCTGCTCATCGCGGTCGCGGCCGTCAGCGCGGTCACGTTGACCGCTTGGATCGCTTGGCCGGCGCGCCGTCTTCCACCGCCGACGATCACGGTCGCGGCCATTCAGGGCAACATCGCACAATCGTTCAAATGGAACGCACTCGACCTGGCCGTGCGTCGCTACACCACGATGACGCGCGCCGCAGCCGCTGCCGATCCGCAGTTGATCGTCTGGCCCGAAACGGCGATCGCCACCGAACTCGACAACGACCCCGCCTTGCTCGAGCACTTCACGAATCTTGCGCGAAGCCTGCACACGACGATCGTTGGCGGCAGCCTCGACGGCAACTTCCCCCGCCTCTACAACGCGCTTTATGTGTTCTCACCCGAGGGCGGCTACGAAATCTACCACAAGCGACAGTTGGTGCCGTTTGCCGAATGGTTTCCCGGACGCGCATTCCTTTCGTGGTTGCCGTATATCGGCGCACTTAACGGCGGCATCACCCCCGGAAAACTGGATGGTGTCTATCAAACCAGTGCCCTTCGGATTGCACCGCTGATCTGCTGGGAGTCGGCTTTTGCCGATCTCGCGCACGCGCAAGTTCGCCGAGGCGCCCAGCTCCTCGTGGTGAGCACCGACGATGCGTGGTTCGGAGCGACGTCCGGCCCCTATATGCACGCCCAGATCGCGCAGCTTCGCGCAATCGAGAACGGCGCCTACGTCGTGCGGGCGGCTGCAACCGGCATAAGCGGTGTCATCGCGCCCAACGGAAACTGGGTGGCGCGCAGCCGGCTACAACAGCAGACTATCGTCACGGCAAAAGTCGGCCCTCGTGTCGCGACGCTCTTTTCGCTTATCGGTCCGACTTCGGTGGCGGTGGCGCTAATCGTTCTTTACGCGCTGTTGTTCTTGGTTGCGCGACGCCCGTCGGCTGAGGACGGAACCGCATGAACAAGAAGGTTTGGTGGAAGCGACTAGCTGTGGGCGCGGGCGTGCTCTTCGCGATTTACGTCGTCGTGGAGATCGTACTGGCCGGGGGCGGAACCCCGCCGCTGCCCCCCGGCCAAACACCTATCGACTTACGTGGCGGTCACGTGCTAAACAATCACATTGCCACAAAGTCCTGGAGCTTCGACTACGATCATGCACGCCTCTCACCGGACGGAATGAGCGGCAGCGTCGACGGCGTACGTAACGGGATTGTCTTTCGTAAGGGCAAGCCCTATCTGCGAATCTCCGCCCGCCACATTCGGCTCGACATTCAGTCGCTAGATTTTACCGCGGTGGGGAAGGTCCACATCGAACGCATCGATGACCCTGAGGGTCGCGCCTTCGACACCGATCTCGTCACGTGGACCAACGACGCAAAAGTGCTGCGGATGGATCACCCAAGTTACGTCCACTCCGGGAATCAGACGCTACGGATCGACCGGATATCCGTCAACTTCGATGACAACTCCGTCCATTTTGGAAAGCTGAGCGGCGGCGTCGACGTCCGACACTGAAGAGCCGCTCTAGCCGCTTTCGTCCCCGAGCTTTTTCTTAGCTTCGGCGATTAGCTTTTTTACTTTCTGACCGCCTTTGTGCCCGATCTCCTCATAGAAGTCGGAACCGTACTTTTCTTTGACGACCTTACCGCCTTTTTGACCGATGGTCTCGTAAAATTCCACCCCGTGGCGATCGCGCGTCGCCTTACCGCCCTTGCGACCAATGTCCTCATAGAACGTCGACCCATAGCGGTCGCGTACGGTGTCGCCGCCTTTCTTGCCGGCCTCGCGAACCGACATCTCGCGCTTGGCCGCGTGGTCGGGTTTTTCAGCCATCGGTCTTCACTGCGTGGCCAAGCGCTACGATGCGGCGGCCTTACGCTTCGGGCGCTGACCGCCCTTCTGGCCGATCACTTCGTAAAAAGACGGGCCATATTTGCTCTTCGTCGCCTCGCCGCCTTTGCGGCCGATTTCTTCGTAAAACTCCGAACCATACTTCGCCTTCACGCGCTCGCCGCCGCGACGGCCTGCTTCGCGAACGCTCATACCGCCGGCTTGTCCAGACTCTTGTGCCATTTCGAGTGATCCTCTCTGTTGTCTAAGGTAAGAAGTTCTTTCCCATACAAGCGCTCGGTAAACTCAGGATTTGCTGAGAAAGCGGGGGCCCGTTCCAAACCTGAGCGTTTCGCCTGAACGGCGCGCGGGGGAGAGGGGGCGGGTTTAGGCCGCCGATAGCGACTTTCGTCATTCTTAAGCGCAGCGGAGCCTCCGGTTGTGACGGCTTCCACCGCTTCACGACAAGAGTGCTTCATAAATGGCGCGCGTGCGATCGCGCAGTCGTTCCAGGTTGCCGTCGTTTTCGATCACGAAGTCGGCCCGCGGCCGCACCTGCTCGGGAGCGATTTGCGCCGCCATGCGGGCTCGCACGCGCGCCTCATCGAGTCCGTCACGTTCGACGACCCGAGCGATTCGCTGTTCGAGCGGCGCAATCACCAGCACCGACTTGTCGACCAGCTGGTCGTAGCCGGTTTCGAAGAGCAACGGAACGACGTGCACCACCATCTGACCCGGCTTGGCATGCGCCTCGCGTTCCATCGCAACGCGCCGGATATGGGGATGCAGCAGTCCGTTGAGACGTTCGCGCGCCGACGGGTCGTTGAAGACGATCTCCGCCAGCGCGGCGCGATCCAGCGCACCGGCGCGCACGACCTGCGGCCATACGCGAGCGATCTCCATCAGACCGTCGCTATGCGGAGCGACCACTTCGCGCGCGATCGAGTCCGTATCGACGACGAAGGCACCGAGGTTCGCGAAGATCGCGGCCACCGCGCTCTTCCCGGCCCCGATGCCGCCGGTCAGGCCAACGCGCACGGCGGGATCCTATAGGCCTGTGACACAGGCCACTTAATCGGCTGGACGCGCCTCCGCAAGTGCCTTGGCGGGCGCCACGATACCCCCGATTTCTTCCTCAACAGCGTATTGTTCGATCTCCTCGGGCGGCACGTCGGCGACGTGCTGAATCGACGCGGTGATGCGGCGAGTCGCGTGATTGATGGTAAGCAGTGTGACTTCCACTTCCTGACCCGCGCCGAACTGCGCGGTGGCATCGAACTCGCCTTTTGGCACCATCGCGAGAATGCCCGGAATCACCTCGACGAGCAGGTAGTTCGGAGTCACCTTCACGATCTGTGCCGTTAGTTTGTTGGTTTCGTAGAGACGGTCGGCATATTGATCCCAAGGATCGGGAAGCGCGTGCTTGAGCGACAGACTTACTTTCTTCGCGTCCGGGTCGAACTTCATGATTTCGACCTGAACGACGTCCCCGATCTTTACGACCTCGGAGGGATGCTTGATGCGCGCGTACGAGAGCTCGCTGTTGTGAATCAGCCCGTCGATGCCGCCAAGATCGACGAACGCACCAAAATCGGCGAGACGCACGACGACGCCCTCTCTGATCTGTCCTATCTCCAGCGTGTCGAGCAGCTCTTGCTTCTTCGCCTGCAGCTCTTCCTCGAGAACGAGCCGCTGCGAAAGCACGACCCGATGACGCTTATGGTCGAGATCTATGACCTTCAACCGTAGATGTTGCCCGACGAGCTCGTCGAGATTTCCGACTGGCTGACGGCGAATTTGCGACGCCGGAACGAAGCCTCGCATGCCGAGATCGACGAGCACGCCGCCCTTGACGACCTGCGTTACGGTGGCTTCGATGACCTGATCGCGCTCGTGAGCCTCGATCACTTTCTCCCAAGTTTTCAGGGCTCGAGCACGGCGCTCGGATAAAAAGAGTGTGCCATCCATCTCGTCGATGCGATGGACCATGACTTCGACGGTGTCGCCGACTTTGAGCAGTTTGGCATCAATCGCGAGCGATAGTTCGCGGAAGGGTAAGACGCCTTCGGATTTACCACCGACGTCGACCAGCACTTCGTCTTTGTCCTTTTGGACGATCGTACCGGTGAGTACTTGGCCCTCGTCGAGGACCTTCAGCGATTCTTCGTAGAGGCGCTGCTCCAGCGCCAGTTGATCTTCCTCGTAGTGGATCGGAGCGACTTCAGTTGAAGAGATTTGACTTTCCCACTTTCCTAATTTTTAGCGTTGGCATCGCCGGCACCACCAGGTTCCGCGTTGCCCGAGCACGGTTCTCACGATCCGACCCTTAGCGCAGCGCGGGCATGGCCAGCCTTCCCTGCCGTAGACCGAGAGGTTGTTTTGGAAACCACCTTGCAGTCCGTTGGCGTCTACGTAGTCGTCGACGCTCGTTCCGCGCATCTCGATCGCACGTTCCAAAACGTCGACGATGGCGCGTTGTAAGCGGCGACTCTCCGGCTTCGTCAGGGCCCCGGCGGAACGGCCGGGACTAATCCGAGCCTCCCAGAGTGCCTCGCACGCGTAGATGTTGCCGATGCCTGCGATGCGCCGCTGATCCAGGAGTAGTGCCTTGATCGGCGTCGTTCGCCCCGCCAGCATACCGGTAAAGGCTGCTTGTGTAAAGTCTGAGGAAAGCGGTTCGATACCAAGCTCCCGGTCCCACGCTTCCCCTGGCTCTACCAACCGCATTCGGCCGAACGTTCTGACGTCGGAGAAGCGCAAAAGTACCCCGTCGGTAAACTTCAAGACCAGATGGGTGGCAGGATGTTCGGGCTGCTTAGGCCGGGCAACGACCAAGCGCCCAGTCATGCGCAAACTGGTAACCAGGGCCCGTCCCGACCCCAGCTCGATGATCGCATATTTGCCGCGCCGGCGGAGGCCGGCGATCCGTTCGCCGACTACCGCGGACTCGAATTTGACCCTCGGCGGAGCAACCGCCATTTTCGCCAGCCGCACCTCGGCCGACCGGATCGTCTTGCCTTGGATCGCGCCGGCAAGGCCGCGCACGATCGTCTCGATCTCGGGTAACTCCGGCAAGCGCGGCTAGGGACCCGTGGTTGGATTGTCGGGAGCGCCGGCCGGAACCCCGCGCAGGTCGAGTTTGGTACCGGTGACGATCCCGTCCGCGGCGGCCTCACCGCTGCGAAGTTCGATCACGTATTTTCCCGCGCCCGGCTCGCGCGGAATCTGCGCGTCCGGAAGGCTCGGTTTAACTACAGCGACACTGGCGTAGACCCGCCGAACCGTTCCGTCGGCGGCAACGAAGATCATGTCGAGCGGCACGAGCGTATTCTTCATCCAAAATTCCACCGGCTCGTCGCGTTCGAAGACGAAGATCATGCCGGTATGCGGCGCGATCGCCAGGCGATTCATCAAGCCGTTTTCACGCTGTGCTTCGGTACGCGCGACTTCCAGCGTCAAGTCGGCTCGGGGTGCGTGCACGACGACGACCGGAAGCGCGGCCGCCAACAAGAGTGCGAGCCTAAACACGCTCGACGCTCTCCTGGTCCATCAACTCCACATCGTACCAGTTGCGCCCCGACTTCAGGGTCACTTCGAGGGGTACCGAGAGGGCGATGGCACTTTCCATATGGCGGCGCACCAGATTCGCAACCTCACTCAGCTGCGTTTTTCGAACTTCGAAGATAAGCTCGTCGTGAATTTGCAGCAGCATCGTGGCGTCGAGCCCGGCCTCTTCGAGCGCGTGATCGATCCGCACCATCGCGAGTTTCATGAGATCGGCGGCGCTCCCTTGCAGTGGTGCGTTGGTGGCTTCGCGCTCGGCCGCGGCCCGTAACATGTAGTTACCCGAAACGAGGCCGGGCATGTAACGCCGGCGTCCGAGAATGGTGGAAACGTAACCGGTACGGCGCGCCTCCTCGATCGTACGCTCGATATAGGCGCGGACGGAGGGGAAACGCGCGAAGTAGGCCGTCATTATCTCCTTGGCCTCGGATCGGCTGATCTCGAGACGCTGCGCGAGCCCGAAGTCCGACATACCGTAGAAGAGCCCAAAGTTGACGCTCTTGGCCATCCGGCGCTGATTGGCGTCTACCACCTCGTCGGGGCCGACGTTGAAAATCTGACGAGCAGTGAAGTCATGAATATCCTGCGCCTCCTCGAACGCACTGCGCATGGCCTCATCACCGGAGAGGTGAGCCATCAGACGCAGCTCGATTTGGCTGTAGTCGGCCGCCAACAGAACGTAATCGTCGTTGCGGGCGACGAAGGCGCGACGGATCCGGCGCCCGAGCTCCCCGCGGACGGGAATATTTTGAAGGTTGGGATTGGTCGACGAAAGGCGCCCGGTCGCAGTGGCCGTTTGATTGAACGCGGTTCGCAAGCGTCCGTCGCGCGGATCCACCAGCTGCGGAATCACGTCAATGTAAGTATTCTTGAGTTTCGTCACCTCACGCCATTCAAGGACCAGCGCACAAATCGGGTACTCGCGCGCCAGGCTCTGCAAAACTTCCACACCGGTCGCCCAGCCGGTCTTGGTCTTCTTGCCGCCCGGAATCTCGAGTTTTCCGAACAGTACCTTGCCGAGCTGCTGTGGCGAGCCGATATTGAACTCCTCGCCGGCGAAGTCGTGAACTCTCTTTTGAAGACGGGCGGCGGCCCGCTCGGTCTCGTCTCCGATAATTCGCAGTTCGCGCGTATCGATGGTTACGCCCGAGGATTCCATCTTGGTCAGCACCGGCGCGAGCGGAACTTCCAACTCGTCGTAGAGGAGCAACTGGTCGCGTTCTCCGAGCTCGCTGCGCCCTTTCGCAATTAACTGAAAGGCCGCATCGGCGTGGGCGGCGGCGTCGTCGGGAAGAGCGGTCCGGAGAAGTTGTGCCGCAGCATCTTCGATTTCGGCAAAACCCCGCGATGGATCGAGCAGATGCGCCGCGATCATAGCGTCGTCGACAAAGCGCACCTGGCGGAGACCGCCCGATTCCAAAGCGTGCGTCAGTCGTTTGGCATCGTAGGCGCCGATCCGTGCCGGCCCGGCGAAAATGTGCTCGATGGCGGCGCGCACGTCGTCCCATTCCAGCGCGGCAAGCCCAAAGCCGATGCCCTCGCCCGACGACGCGGTTACGCCAATCGTTTCGCCGCGCAACGCGAAGGCGATCCGCTCCGCACTCGCGAGCCCCTCCAACTCCCGCGCGAGCTGCACGAATTCGGGCGGATCGACCGAGGGAACGTAGCTGCGATAGCGTCCGCTTAAGGTCGTCTCTTTTTCGAAAAGCGGCAGGTCCGGCGACGGCTGCAGCTTGGCAAGCAACGTTTTAAACTCGAGCTCGCTATAGAGGCGGTAGAGATCGGCGTCAGCCGGCGCAGCATAACGGCTGCTCTCCCAATCGAGCGGCAACGGCAGATCTCTTCGCACCACCGAAACGGCGCGGCACAAGCAGGCCTGCTGGCCATACCGTTCGATCAAGGCCTGGAGTTTGGGATTGCCTGCCAAGGCGGGATCGGCCACCAGTGCGTCGAGCGACCCGGCGGCCTGCAAGAGTTTGGTGGCGGTCTTGTCTCCGACTCCCGGAATTCCCGGAAGATTATCCGAGGGATCCCCTTTCAGGCCGCGATAGTCCGGAAGCTGTTCGGGTCCGACTCCGAAACGTTCGCGGACCGCGGCCGGATCGTACCGCCCCAGCTCGGTGATTCCGCGTCGCGTCGTTAGCACGGTCGTACGTTCGTCGACGATTTGTAGCAGATCGAGATCTCCGGTAACCACGATCGTTTGCTCGCCGGCCTCTTCCGCTCGGGACGCCAGCGTGGCGATTATGTCGTCGGCTTCTTGTCCTTCCAGCTCCACGATCGGAATGTGATGGGTTTCGAGAACGCGGCGTACCAGCGCGAACTGACTGCGGAGCTCGTCAGGCATCGTGCGCCGCTGGGCTTTGTATTCGGCAAAGAGCGCAACACGATCGACCGGCATCCCCTTGTCGAACGCCGCCAAGATATGCGTTGGCTTCTCATCGGCGATGAGCTTGTTGAGCATCATCGTAAAGCCGTAGACGGCATTAATTGGAGTGCCCTTTTGAGTTGTGAGTCCGGGAAGCGCAAAGAAGGCCCGGTAGACTAGGCCATAGGTATCGAGGAGCATCAACGTCATCGCGTTAGTGACCTGTCATCAGCGTACGTCCACCGTGGACTCTCCGGCGCTCACGCTGCCGTCGTCCGAGATGTCGAGCACCGAGAGCGTGTAGTGTCCGCTGCGGGTGGGCAGTGCAATTGCGACGCCCCCGGCGGACGCACGGGCGACGTTCCAGGAGACGGGCTCCGTTTCGGCTTGCGAGAGCGATGCTTCCGGCGGCGGCTGCGTGCGCGGCACGAAGTCGAGCACCTGCGCGTGGTCGCCGGTGGAGTTCACCCACGGATGCCACGTGACGGCTTCCGGCGCGCTGTTCTGCGTCGTGGTAACGCCGATCGCCAGCAATGACGGCGCTGAGTCAAAGAGGGCGCTCCCGGAGGGCGTACCGCGGCTAATTCGTACGACGAATGTGCCCGATCCCGGATCGGCCCCATCGACTGCGACCTTGGCCGCTTCGCCGGGCGAGAATTGCCGGCTCGTAAGGCTGAGCGGTGCGAAATGCGGGCGTCCGGGAGCTGAAAGACTCAATGGTACCGTGCTCCACTCGATCGCGCCGTCGCGAACGAATGCGGCGCCGATGCCCAATTCGCCGGCCGAGTCGACCGCGTGCAGACGCGCGACCGCACGCGCGCCGTTTACCCGCGCGACGGTGGACTCTACGCCCAGCGCGCTCTCAAACGTGAGCAACGCTTCACCTTGCGATCCGGGTGCATCGGCATCCACGGTAATCTCTTCATCGGCCCGATAGGCACGCTTATCGAGGTTAACGTGCACGTTGCCGCTGCCGCCGTCCGTCGCCGGAGCCGCCGCTTGGGGATCGATCTGCACCTGTGCCGCGTCGATTGCGCGCCCGTCGCGATCGACCATGGCAAAGACTAAGTCGGTGCCGAGCTCCGGCGAGCTGAAACTTCCTCGTGCATGACCGTCGCTATCGAGACGGAGCTGCTGTTGCGAAATCGAGGCGCCGTGCACCAGTTGGACGGTCGCCGTCGCCGGGGAGAGGGGCTTCCCGTCGAGCTCGTTGGCGTAAACATCGAATCCCAACGGCGCGCCAAGGCTCTGTTCCTCGCGGTCGACCACCAGCCGTACCGCGGCCTGTGCGGTCGGGACGATCACGCGCGTATCTGCCGTCGCTCCGCCCGACTCGACACGCACGCCGTAGGTCGAGCCAAGCTCGTCGTTGGGGTGTGGGATCGTGACGGAAGCGTTACCGTTTTGGTCGGTTTGCACCGAAGCCTCGAACCAAGGCGTCGTCGCCCATGACGTGTTTTCCGGAACGTAGCCGACGTAGACGTGCGGCGATCGTACTACGGTAACCCGCACGGCAACGCCGCCGCGCGAAGCATGAATGAAGAGCGGAACGTCCTGGCGCGGTTCGCAGATGCCGCTGCAAGCAGTGCCGACCTCCAGTGAAAGGCCACCGGCGTTTGCGTCCACGTAGACCGTGGCCCCGCCGACTCCACCTCCGGCTTGCGCCAGGACCGCGTATTCGCCGGCCGATGCCTGTTCCGGCAGCTCAAACGAGGCCGTGAACGCACCGGCAGCATCGATCGGGACGTGCCGCTCGGCGATGCTCTTTGCACCCGCGCGAATCTGCACGACCGCGACTCCGGCGGTCGCGCGCAAGACACCGCGCGAGCGCGTTCGCGCGAAACCGACGACGTGTACCACTTCACCGGCATGGACCACCGCTGAATCGGTCCGCACGCCAACGATCGTCGCCGGCAACGGTGCCTGTGGCAGGAGGCTCAAGAAAGCGTAGCTGCTGCCCCATTGCGCCAGCACGAAGACCGGGCGCGACGCGTGGTTCCAGCGCACGATGCCGTCGCCGTCGGTCAGCGCGGTTACGAAGGTCTTGTTGACGACGAACTGCAGCCGCATTCGGGCGAGCGGCATTCCCGTCCCGAGGTCGGCGCCAAAGAGCAGTAGGCCGCCCGGCGTCTCCTTGGAAACGAGGCCGATACGCGAGCGATTGATCCAAACTTGCTCTCCAACATCGCCCCGCCGCGCCTCGACGACGAAGAAACCCTCGCGCGAACGCAGTGGAACGCTGACCGCACTCGATTGAAACTGGTAACCACCCGGCGGTGCGAAGGTGAACGACGCCAGCGGACGGCGTCCGGAGGTGACGATCGCACGCGGACGCGAGTTCGAGCCGGCGGTCAGCACCTCGGCGGGATCCACCTGGTAAACGGAAAATGCGACCGGAGCACTTGAATAGGTGTCCAAGCGAACCGCAGTCGGCTTCCACGGCACGTTCGAGTCGCCCGCAAAAAGCTGGAAGTTCGCGTCCAGACGGTGCAAATCGACGATCGGCCGCTCGGCTCGAACGGTTGTGCCGCTAACCGCAAAAGCGAGAAGTCCAACGGCTAGGAAACGAGCGCAAAAACGAGCAGCCACCATGGGTCCCCGCTGCTTCGGCAGGTCGAAGTGCGAGGCCCGCGTAAAGCGCAGTACGTGGACGAACAGGCGGCAGGAGAAAGCCCAACCTCGACGCGATGCCACTTCTGCGGGTTCGAGGAAGGTGCCAACGACGCGCAAGCCGTGCGGGAGAAGCCTCACTTTCAAGTTGTCGTCGCCTGCGGATCGTGCGGCCACCCATTCGCCGTCCTCTCGCGCAACTAGTCTAACGGATCACATAATCGAGTGAGATTTGCGAACTGTCAGGCCGTAATGCTGGGGGTCATTCTGGTTGCGGCCGTTACACCGGCGATGGCGACTACCACGCCCAAGCCAAGCGCACCGCCCCACGCGATGCCTCTCAAGGTGCAGTATCCAAAACAACCGCTGCACACCGAAGTGGTCGTCGAGGTCAATAACAAGGGCCAGGTCGTCCGCGTGAAATCGGCTAAGGGAAGCAAGCTCAACTCGTTCAACATCCAGACGTATGGCAACGCCTTGCAGATGTGGATCCGTCGCCCCGATGGTACCGCCGAGACCGGCCTGTACCGCGTAACGTACGACTACAATCCCAAGACGTTAAAGATCACGCGTGGCGTGGCGCTTATCTCGCCCGGCGGCAATTGGGCCAACTCCGAGGGCGCTGCCGATGTGATGATCACGTTGGCCAGAAAGCAGGCCCTCGAAGCCAGCAAGAAAGCACACGCACAAAACGGCGGTAACTACCAGCTGCCGTCGCTCAACCAGATTCGCGGCTTCTCTACTCCGAAGCCAACCCCGGCGGCAACTCTACCGCCCTAGTGGCCAAGACCACTCCTTGAAATTCGTCACCTACCGGTCGGCCGATGGTCGCACGCGACCGGGCGTTCTGGAGGGCGAGGCGATCCGCGCGATCGCAACGGAGACGCTGCGCGAGTATATCGCGCTGGCACCCCACGAGCGTATAGCATGGCACACTCCGGATGACTTGATTCCGCTCGCCAACGTCGTCCTGGATGCGCCGGTGCGGCCGGCACGCAACGTGTTTTGCGTAGGACGCAACTATCTCGCACACGCCAAAGAAGGTGCGCTTGCTGCCGGACGCGAGTTGAAGCTCCCCGGCGTTCCAACCTTTTTCACGAAAGCTCCGAGCGCAATCGCGGCTCCCGGCGCCACGCTACACTTGGAAGCGCGCGTCTCGCGAGAATATGACTTCGAAGCGGAACTGGCGGTCGTGATTGGCGCGGAGTGCAAAGACGTCCCCGAAGACGAGGCACTGCACGTGGTTTTCGGCTACACCGCGCTCAACGACGTTACGGCGCGCGACCTTCAGCGCGAGCACGGCCAATGGTTCAAAGGAAAGAGTTTGGACGAGAGCTGCCCGATCGGCCCGTGGATCGTCACGCCCGAGGAGATCGGCAATCCGCAATCGCTCGGACTACGCTTTCAACTCAACGGCGTCGAGAAACAGCGCGATAGTACCGCGAGCATGATCTTCCCCATTCCGCGGCTGATCGCGGAGCTGTGCAAGGGGATGACACTGCTCCCCGGCGACGTCATCGCGACCGGTACGCCCGCCGGCGTCGGCTTCGCGCGCAATCCGCCCGAGTTTCTAGCTGACGGCGACCTGTTGGAAGTTGAGATCGAGCGAATCGGCATTTTGAGAAACACCGTACGCATCGTGTAACGCTGCCGCAAAAACGAAGGGCGTCGCAGCTTCTAGGCCGTAATGCACGCTCATGGTGGTTGGCCTTCCCCGCGAGGCGGCTCTAAAGGAGCGCAGAGTAGCGCTCGTGCCCGAAACGGTTGCGCGATTCGTAAAATCCGGCCTTACCGTCTCCGTTCAACGTGGTGCTGGGGACGCCGCCGCGTTTCCCGACGAGCTCTATGCCAATGCCGGTGCGACTTTAGTGGACGACCCGGGCTCCCTCGCGGCCGGCGCCGATATCTTCGTCGCCGTCGGCCGTCCGAGCGACGAAGTACTCGCGGCCTTACGCCCCGGAAGCGTCTTGGTCGGCTTTCTCAATCCGCTCGGCGATGCGGCGTACCTACAGCGGCTCGCGGATGCCAAACTTACGGCGCTGGCGATGGAAATGATTCCGCGGATCACCCGCGCGCAGTCGATGGACGCGCTCTCTTCGCAAAGCAACATCGCGGGATACAAAGCCGTATTGCTCGCCGCAGCGGCTTTGCCAAAGTTCTTTCCTATGCTGACCACCGCTGCCGGAACGATTCCGCCGGCAAAGGCGCTCGTGCTTGGCGCAGGCGTCGCCGGTCTGCAAGCGATTGCGACGGCTCGCCGTCTCGGCGCGGTCGTGAGCGGTTACGACGTGCGCGCGGTGGTGAAGGAGCAAGTGCAATCGCTCGGTGCGCACTTTCTCGAATTCGATCTGGGCGGCGACGCCGAGGGCACGGGTGGTTACGCCAAGGAGCTGACCCCAGAACAGCAAGCGCGGCAGCGCGACTGGATGGTGGAGCAGATCGGCGCCAACGACGTCGTGATCACGACCGCGCTCGTGCCTGGACGCAAAGCTCCGATCCTAATCAGCGAGGCGGCCGTTGCGGCAATGAAGCCGGGAAGCGTCATCGTGGATATCGCCGCCGAAGCCGGCGGCAATTGCGCGCTCACCGTGGCGGACCAAATTGTAACGACCCCTAACGGCGTCACCATCATTGGGACCACGAACTTGCCCAGCACGATGCCGGCCGACGCCAGCCGGCTCTACTCGCGCAACGTGTACGCGTTGCTCTCGCCGTGGATCAAGGACGGCGTGCTGAACGTGGATCCCGAAGACGACGTCGCCAAGGGGGCGGTCGTTGCGCGCGACGGCAAGGTGCTGCTCGGAGGAAACTCAGCTTGAACGATCTCGCCAATTTAGTCGCGCCGTTAACCGTATTTTTGCTGGCGATCTTCGTCGGCTTTGAAGTAATTTCGAAAGTCCCGACGACGCTCCACACCCCGCTGATGTCGGCAACCAACGCGATTCACGGGATCGTGTTGGCGGGCGCCATTCTCATCGTCGCGTCGCTTTTTGGCGGTGGACACGGGCCGCTGCTAGTTGGGCTGGCGACCGCCGCCGTGACCCTCGGGGCGATCAACGTCTTCGGCGGCTTTGCGGTGACCGAACGAATGCTGCAGATGTTCCATCGCCGAGACGACCGCAAGTGAACCTCGCGGTCGACTACGCCGATCTTGTCGCAATCGCGCTCTTTATCTACGGACTTCACGAGCTAAACTCGCCCGCTACCGCGCGACGCGGCAACCGCTTAGCAATGGCCGGCATGCTGATCGCGCTAGTGGGGATCCTCGTGCAAACCAAGGGTGTCGGCTGGCCGGTGGTCGCCGTCGGCGCCGGGATCGGTGCCTTAATCGGAATCTTCGCCGCCGTTAAAGTGAAGATGACGGCGATGCCGCAGATGGTCGCGCTCTACAACGGCGCGGGCGGCGGCGCCGCCGCTCTGATCTCCACGAGTCAGTACTTCATAAAAAGTCAGTCCTTTACCGCCGGTCCTCCCACCGGCTTGGATGCGGTCGTGGCCGTGTCGCTGGTGCTCTCAGCAATCATCGGCGCGATCAGCTTTTCGGGATCGATCGTCGCGTTTTTAAAGCTGCAAGAAGTAATGACCGGACGCCCCGTTACGTACGCCGGGCAGCAGATCGTCAACGGTATCGTCTTGCTCGCGATTCTGGCCTGCGCCGTGTGGTTCGTCGCGACCCTCGGGACGCTGCCGCCCTGGGGCTTTCTGGCCCTGCTCTTGAGTGCGTTGCTGCTCGGGGTGTTCTTCGTCTTGCCCATCGGCGGTGCCGACATGCCCGTCGTCATCTCGCTGCTCAACTCATTCACCGGGGTCGCGGTCGCAGTCACCGGGTTTGAGCTCAACTCGAACTTGCTGATCATATGCGGCGCACTGGTCGGGGCAAGCGGCACGATCTTGACAGTCGCGATGAGCCGCGCGATGAACCGCCCGCTGACCAACGTGCTCTTCGGCGCGTTTGGGGCCACCGGAGGAATGGAAGTCGCAACCGTCGGCGCGGGACCGCAGCAGATCCGTAGCACGAGCGCCGACGACGTAGCCGTCATGCTGGCCTACGCCTCCAAGGTCGTCTTCGTTCCGGGATACGGCATGGCCGTCGCGCAGGCGCAGCACAGCGTTAAGGCACTGGCCGATCAGCTTGAGAAGCGCGGGGTCAAGGTGCTCTACGCCATTCATCCCGTCGCCGGGCGCATGCCGGGTCACATGAACGTACTGCTCGCCGAAGCCAACGTACCTTACAATCAGCTGCTCGACATGGAGGACGCGAATCCCGAGTTTACGACCGCCGACGTCGCGCTGGTCATCGGCGCGAACGACGTCACCAATCCGGCAGCGCGCACGGTGAAGAGTTCACCAATCTACGGCATGCCGATTCTCGACGTTGACAAGGCGGCAAACGTTGTCGTCCTCAAGCGCTCGATGCGCTCCGGCTTCGCCGGCATCGAAAACCCGCTGTACGAACTGCCGAACACATCCATGCTCTTCGGCGACGCCAAGGCCTCGGTGGACGCGGTTACCGCCGCAGTGAAGGGCGTGTAGCCAGGTTCGTCCGACAGAGCGAGCGAACGACCTCTATCATCGCTTTCGACCGGGAACGAAAAGGTAGGGTAGCATGCCTATTCTCAAACGCTGCACGGCGGAATTTATCGGAACGTTTTGGCTCGTACTGGGCGGATGCGGGGCCGCCGTGCTGGCGGCCGGCTTCCCGAAGCTCGGTATCGGCTTTGTCGGCGTCGCGCTTGCCTTCGGTCTTACGCTGCTGACCATGGCTTTTGCGATCGGCGGCATCTCCGGCTGTCACATCAATCCGGCGGTCACCGTCGGTCTCTGGGCCGCGCGGCGTTTCCCCGCACGCGACGTGCTTCCGTATATCGTCGCACAAGTTGTTGGCGGTATTGTTGCCGGCGGTGTGCTCTACGTCATCGCAAGCGGGCAGGCGGGTTTCACGACCGCGAATGGCTTCGCCAGTAATGGCTACGGCGAGCATTCGCCCGGCCAATATTCGCTGCTGGCCTGCGCGGTCTGCGAAGTCGTGATGACGCTGGTCTTCATCTTTATCATCGCCGCCTCGACCGATAAACGCGTCGTCGCCGGGTTCGCACCGATCCCGATCGGACTCGCGCTGACGCTGATTCACCTTATCAGCATTCCGGTAACCAACACATCGGTCAACCCGGCGCGCTCGACCGGCGTTGCCATATACGTCGGTGGTTGGGCGGTCGCGCAGCTGTGGCTCTTCTGGGTCGCGCCGATCGTCGGAGGTGCGATCGGCGGCAAGCTCTACAACGCGCTCTTCGCTTCGGAGTAGGGACTGGGCGGAAGCGGCGGGGGCAAGCTGCCGGGTGACGGCGGCCCCTTGCGCTTCTTGCGTTCGCTGAGCTCGATGACGACGATGTAGAGCACCGGCACGATCGCCAAGTTCATCACCGTCGAAACGACCATACCGCCGAGGACCGCCGTACCCAACGAGATACGCGATTGCGCGCCGTCCCCGTGCGCGAAGGCCAGCGGGATGATGCCAAGGATGAAGGCGATCGACGTCATCAAGATCGGGCGAAGCCGGATTGCGGCAGCGCGCGTAACCGCGTCGATCGGGTCGTGACCCTGCTCGCGCAGCTGATTGGCAAACTCCACGATAAGGATCGCGTTCTTGGCCGCCAGACCAATGAGCATGATGTAGCCGATTTGCGCGTAAATGTCCGAAGACGTAATCGGAATTGGAACCGGATGCCCCGCCAAGACCGAGTGAACGACTTCGCTGCCCAGCTCCGCCAAGCGGCGGACGTAGATGGCGCCGATTCCACCGAGAAGTGCCAACGGAACGGCCAGCATAATCACGAACGGCGTCACCAGACTTTCGTACTGTGCGACCAACACGAGAAAGACGAAGAGCAAGCCCAGAACGAAGACCAGGATGGTCTGCGGGCCGCTCTGCACCTGTTGACGCGCGATACCACTCCAGTCGTAGCCCATGCCTTTGGGAAGGTTGGCCACGGCGATGCGCTGGATCGCGTTGAGCGCGTCGCCTGAGCTCGCAGTCGAGCCCGGCGAACCGTCGATCTCAAACGAATTATATTCGTTGAAACGCATGATCGCGACGTTGTCCTGCTCGACTTTCGTGTCGAGGAACTGACTCACCGGCATCATACTGCCGGCGGCGTTGGCGACGTAGATCCGTGAAAGGTCCTGCGGCGCGCTGCGCTGATGGCTATTGGCCTGCACGACGACCTGATACGAACGCGTGCCATAATCGAAGAAGTTGACGAAGGTCGAGCCGGTAGTCGCGCCAATCGTGTCAAAGAACGACGACGGCGTTATCCCAAATGCCAGTGCCTTCGAGCGATTGAAGGTTGTGACCAAATAGGGCCCGACAAGCGTCGTCGGAGTGCGTACCTGCGTAAGTGCCGAATTTTGGTGAGCTTGAGTCAGGATAGTATTGCCGATTCGGTTGAGCGTCGGCAAGCCGAGATTGTTGATGTCTTGCACGATGATGGAAAAGCCGCCGGTGCTCCCCAAACCCGGGATCGCCGGTGGATTTGCGGGTAGGGCCGTAACGCCGGGAATTTTAGCGAAGCGCGTGTAGAGCGCATATTGGAGTGCCAAGGCGGCATTCTGTACGCCGTGGCGTTCCGAAAGCGGCCGCAGCTGGAGAAACAGCGTGGCTTGATTCGAACTGTTGTTCGCGAACCCGAACCCAATGCCGGAGGTGACCGCTTGTACCTGCGGCATTTTGAGCATGATGCCTTCGAGCTTCTTTACGGCCGCCGTGGTCTGGTCGATCGAAGACTGGATCGGCAGGGTTACCAAAACGTAGAGTAGACTCTGATCCTCATTGGGGAGAAAGCCCTGCGGCGTGATTCTGAAGAGTCCGGCCAGCAGCAAAATTCCCAGAATAAAAATCGCGATCATCACCCGTTGGTGCCGGATCAGCTTCGGCACCAGCCGTTCATACCACGCGGTGAGAGCCTGGAGGCGAGCATTGAACCAAAGCATGAAGCGATTGGTCGTGGGCTCGGCACCGTGCACCATTCGGTAAGTCAGCACGGGCGCCAGCGTCATCGCGGTAAACAGCGAGATCGCAATCGAGGCCGCCATGGTGAGGGCGAACTGCTGATAAAGCAGCCCCGTCGTTCCCGGCAAAAAAGCCACCGGAATGAAGACCGACATCAGCACGAGCGAGGTCGCGATCACCGCGCCGGCAATCTCCCTCATCGCCCGCGCGGTCGCTTCAAACGGACTGCTTCGATCGTCCACGATGTGACGCACGATGTTCTCCAACACGACGATGGCGTCGTCGACGACGAGCCCGGTCGCCAGCGTCAGCCCGAAGAGCGTGAGCGTGTTGATCGAGAAGCCAAGCAGCTTCATCACCATGAACGTGCCGATCAACGAAACGGGTATCGTGATCGACGGAATCAGCGTGGCGTGCCAGTTCTGAAGGAAGATGAAAATGACCAAGACGACTAGCAGGATCGCAATAAGGAGCGTGACGACCACTTCCTTGATCGACGCTTTCACGAAGTCCGACGTGTCGAAGGCGATCGTATAGTCGAATCCGGCGGGAAAGTGCTGGGCGACGCGAGCCATCGTGGCGCGCACGTTGTTCGAGATTTGGAGCGAGTTTGCGGTGGGCTGCCCCAGAACGGCTAGCACGACTGCCGTCCGGCCGTTGTAGCGCGCGGAAGTGACGTAGTTCTGCGCGCCGAGCTCGACACGCGCAACGTCGCCCAACCGCAAATAGCCCCCGTTTGGCTGAACCGCAACCACGATCTGCCGAAACTCTTGCGGGCTGTGCAGCCGCCCGTTGATTTGAATTGGTATCTGAAACGCCTGAGATCCCGTCGTCGGCGGTTGCCCAATCGCACCCGGTGCAACGTCGGCGTTATTGGTTTGAATGGCATTGAGCACGGTATCGAGCGAGATGGCGTTGGCCTGCAGCTTGTGAGGATCCACCCAGATCCGCATGCCGTAAGTCCGATCGCCCAAGACCTGCACTTGACCGACCCCGGGAACCCGCTTGAGCTCCTCGATGACGTTGAGGTCGGCATAGTTGCTGACGGCGATGTCGGAGACCGCCGAGCTGGTGGAGAGCATCGCGACCGCGATCGTGATGTTGCCGGAGCTCTTCTGAACCGAAACGCCTTCGGACTGAACGGCGCTCGGGAGCTGCGCGAGCGTTAGGTCGACGCCGTGCTGAACGTTGGTCTGATCGATCGTCGGATCGGTTCCGAGCGCGAAGGTACAAGTGATTACGCTGGTCCCGTTCGCGCTGGAGTACGATTGCATGTACTGGAGACCGTCAACGCCGTTGATATTGATTTCGAGCGGCGTCGTGACCGAGCGCATCACCATAGTGGCGCTGGCGCCCGGATATTGCGAGGTAACCGTCACGGTGGGTGGAGAGATCTGCGGATACTGACTGATCGGCAGAATCGGGATGGTGATCAGCCCGGCGAGCAACACGACGAAACTGAGCACGCCGGCGAAGAGCGGCCGCCTGAGGAAAAACTCGATCATGAGGCCACTTTCGCCAAGCTCGCTCGCATGTTAGGAACCTCTGAAGGAACGAGCGTTCGCATGCCGGTGGCCGAAACTCCTGGCGCCCGCTAGGAACGCCCCAAGCGCCATTGTGCGGCGTTCCAGGTCGGAACGAAAGCGTTGGGCGCAAAGCCGTGCAGGCGGTTTTGGTACGCGTAGACGTAATCGGCGTTAAAAAGATAGAGAACCGGAACCTGTTGGGCGACGATTTTCCCTATTTGCGCATAGATCCGTCGTCGCGACCCCATATCGGTCGCGGCCAGCGCCGCCCGCTCGAGCCGGTCGACTGCCGGATTACACCAGCGCATGTAGTTTGACGGCCCACCGCATGCGAGCACCGACGAGTCGTCCGGATCCGCGCCCATCGTCCAGGGCACATAAGCGAGGTCGAAGGCTCCGGTGGCAAGCACGCCGGTTTGCGGCAGAAAAAGCTGCGCGTTGCTTACCGCCTTGATCGGAACATCGATGCCGCGCTGACGCAGCGCCGCTTGCACGGCGGTGGCAACGCGGACGCCGGTGGCAGTTTCGGGAAACTGCACGTAGAGTAAACGCAACGGCTTCCCTTCGCGCCGTCGCTGACCATCGGCGCCCCGCTGCCAGCCCGCAGCGTCGAGGAGCCGATCGGCTTGGTTCGGATCGTACGGCGGTTGGCGAACGGAGGGATCGAACGCCCAGGAAAACCGCGGCTGAATCATGTTGGTCACCGGATACATACCGAGGGTGATCTTTCGTGAGATCGCATCCCGATCGATCGACATTGCGAGAGCCCGGCGCACGCGCACGTCGTCGAGCGGCGGAACGCGCGTGTTGAACGCAAGCCCGGCCACGACCGCGGTCGGCACCTTCACGAATGCCACGCGCGGGTCGCCGCGCAGAACCGCAAGCTGTGCCGGCGCCACCAGGTTCCAATCCAGTTGGCCGGATTGCAGCAAGAGCAAGTTGGTCGACGGATCCGGAATGGTACTCACGCGCAGCTCGGCGACTTTGGGTTTGCCGCGCCAATAGCGAGGGTTTGCCGTGTAGCGCAAAGCTTCGCCGCGTTTCCAGGAAATAAAGCGATAAGGTCCGTCGCCGACCGTCGGGGCGCCGTTGAACGCCGCTTGTGCGAGCGGTATCTCGCCTTCCAAGACGTGCGCCGGCAAGACGAACTGGGGCGCGAATCCATTCGAAAAGTAGGTCATCACCGCCGGCGCCCAGGCGTGCTTGAGGTGAAGAATGATGGTGCGGGAGCCGGACGCGTAGGCGCGGTCGATCAGGTCGTAACCCTCGTGGGTTCGGACCGGATTGCGCGGATCCAGGATTGCGTGCAGCGTGAAGAGCACGTCGCGCGCAGTAACGGGCTGGCCGTCGCTCCAGTCGACCTTCGGCCGGAGGTGGTACCGAATCGTGCGGCCGTCGGACGAGAGCCCTCCATTTGCTCGCGTCGGGATCGCCTGTAAGAGCGCGGGCACGGGGCGCCCGCGCGCGTCGAGATCGATAAACGGCTCGAAGACTAAGCGAGCAACCTGCTGCTCGACCGAGGCCGCGTCGGGACTCAGGAAGAGCGGATTGAGGTTGTGAGGGTCGGCCGCAAGATCGAAGCGCACCATGGAGTTAGGTGCGCTGCCCGAAGGAGGGCTGCACCCCGCTTGTGCGGCCGGCACCGCAAAAAACAAAGCCACCCATAGATAGCGGGTTGCGCCGAATGGATTAGTGGTGTTATTGTGGGAGCGCCGAAGATTGTTCGGCAAACCCGCCTCCTATATCGAATATGGTGCTGATAAGCGAAGAGCTGGACGAACTCGATCTCCAACTATTGGACGCATTGCAACGCAACGCGCGCTCGACCTTTACCGAGCTTGGGTCGGTGGTGGGGTTGCGGGCCCCTGCCGTTCACGATCGGGTAAAGCGCCTCGAGCAGCGGGGTTACATCCGGGCCTACTCCGCGCAGCTCGACGCTCAGCGCCTAGGCCTGCACCTGACCGCCTTCGTCAGCTGCTACACCTCTCCCGACTGCGCCTACGACGAGTTCACGCGCCGGCTGAGCGAAATGCCGGAGATTTGTGAGGTCCACTCGGTCGCGGGTGAGGAGACCTTCCTTTGCAAAGTGGTCACGCGTTCGACTCAACATCTCGACGAGCTGCTCGCCCGGCTCAAGGCGACTCCGGGGATGGCAAGGACCCGCACGACGGTCGTCCTTAGCATGCCCTTCGACCGGGGCGGAGTAACGGTGCAATAGCCATGAGTACGCTCTTCACGTCGACCTGCCACCCGTTGGGAACCCATCGGGTGCTCGAACCTCCTGGTGCGATGCCGCAAGACGCCTGGAAGATCGATAACACACCGGCGGCGGGGGCAAACGAGCTTCTCTGTGACGTCGAGGTGCTCAACATTGATTCGGCTTCGTTCAAGCAGCTGCGCGAAGCTTGTGATTTCGACCCACGGCGAATCGGCGACCGCGTTGCAGAGATCGTACATCAGCGCGGTAAGCAGCACAATCCGGTGACCGGAAGCGGCGGGATGTTCATCGGCAGCGTGCTCGAGATCGGCAGTGCGTTGCGCGACAAAATCGACCTGAAGGTTGGAGACCGTATTGCCTCGCTCGTTTCGCTGACGCTTACGCCGCTGAAGATCGATTCGATCACTGAGGTTGATGTCGCAAACGGTCGCATCTGGGTCCGTGGCAAGGCGATCCTCTTCGAAAGCGGGCTTTGGGCACGGCTTCCCAGCGATGTCGACGAGGGCGTCGCTTTGGCCGTCTTCGACGTCGCGGG
>JBAVTZ010000183.1:0-8711 GCA_049696515.1 Candidatus Cybelea sp.
CCATTCGCGACCTGCTGCGCGAGCTGATCGGGATTGCAAGGGTGCCGGTCGAAGTGCGCGAGGATCCGGATCGTATGCGGGCTGCCGACGTACCGCTTTCGGTCGGAAGTTCCGAAAAGCTGCGAGCGCAAACCGGTTGGCAACCGCAAATACCGCTAGTGCGCTCCCTGCGCGAAATCTACCAAGCAGCACGGGCATCCTTCGACTCCGCTCAGGATGACACGACTCCGCCAGGATGACAAAGGCTAAGCACCGCTCGTGTGCCTGAGTCGCTCCTCCTTCGACTCCGCTCAGGATGACAAAGGCTAAGCACCGCTCATGTGCCTGAGTCGCTCCTCCTTCGACTCCGCTCAGGATGACACGGACGCCGCTCAGGATGACACGACTCCGCTCGGGATGACTAAGGCTAAGAGCCGCCGTGTCACCCTGAGCGGAGTCGAAGGGCGACACGAGTAAGGGAGAGTAATGGGCGATTCGAAGGACGACGAAGCTCGAGCTTTTGTTTTTAAGAACCGCGGTCTGCTTCTCACTCTTCCCGCCGCGATTCTTACCCTTTGCGGGCGCCCTAGCGCACGCAGCGTTGCGCTCGGTTTGCCGCTGGCCTTCGCCGGTGAACTGATCCGTTGCTGGGCGGTGGGATATTCGGGCGCGACCACGCGGCACGATGCGGTTACCGCCCCCAAACTCATCACCGGTGGACCTTACGCCTACGTTCGTAATCCGATCTACATCGGTAATTTCGTCACCGCGACCGGCTTTGCAATTGCTTTCACGGGGCGGAACTCTGCGCTCGCACGCGCTGCCTTGGTGGGCGGCTCGCTGCTCGCGATGGGCGCGGTATACGCCGCAATCGTACCCCACGAAGAGGCGTTTTTGCGCTCGCGGTTCGGCGAAGAGTTCGAGCGCTATTGCAAAATGGTGCCGCGCATTCTTCCACAGCTCGAACCGGCGCCCGGCGGTGCCGGCGAGTGGCAGCCCGTAGCGGTGAAGGTGGCCGAGAGTAAAACCTTTCTTACTTTCGGTGCAATGTTGTTGGCCCTCGTGTTGCGGGCGCGTAAGGCCTAGGCCTCTCGACAATGACGGTTCGGAAACGTCTGACGCTAGCGCTGATTGCGACCGCGCTGGTTGCTCTGTTGGAGTTTTGGGGTGGCGCGGTTTCGCGGAGCTTGGCGCTGACCAGCGATGCCGTTCACGTCTGCATGGACGTCTTTGCAATCGCGCTCGCGTTGCTGGCTGCTGCGGGCGCGTCGCTGCCGGCCGACCGGCGCCGCACCTTCGGTTACGGGCGCGTCGAAGTGCTGGGCGCGCTCGTAAATGGAACGCTCTTGCTGGTGGCGACCATCGTCATCGTCTACGCGGCGGTGCGTCGCTTTGCGATGCCGGTCCATCCGCAGGCGGCAATCATGACGATCGTTGCCGCTGCCGGCCTTACGGTCAACGCCGGGGTTGGTCTGCTGTTGCGAGGTGAAGGCAAGCGCGACCTGAACGTCCGGGCCGCGCTCTTTCACGTGCTGGGCGACGCGCTCGGGGCAGTTGCAGTGATTCTCGGCGGCATCGCTATTGGAGTGACGCACCTGGCTTGGATCGACCCGCTGCTCTCGCTCTTTGTCGCCGCGATCATCGTCGTCGGCATCGTGCGCGTGTTGCGCGACGCGACGGAGGTGCTGCTGGAGAGCGTCCCAGGAGACGTAGACGCGGCCAACCTCGCGGAACATATCGAGAAGATCGGCGGCGTCACCGGCGTTCACGATCTGCACGTCTGGTCGATCGGCAGTGGCTCGCACGCGCTTTCGGCGCACGTGTTGCTCGACGATCGGCGCTTGAGCGAAGCGACCGACGTACTGCGCGAAATCGACGAATGCGCTCAGGCTCACTTCGGCATTTCGCACGTAACGATTCAGTTCGAATGCGAAACCTGCCCACTGGTAGTACGCCATTGACTGCGCGCCCCTCGCGCAGGGTGGGCATAAGCCCTCTCGAACGTGAGCGAGTGCTATGAATACAAACTCGAAGACCGTTGTGCTAGGGATGGCGCGCACGCCCTTCGGCAAACTCGGGGGAGCGCTCGCTCCGCTCTCCGCCACGACGCTGGGCGCGGTCGCTCTGACCGCAGCAATCGAGCGTGCCAAGGTCGACCCGTCGGAGATCGAGCACGTAACCTTCGGTGAAGTGCTCCAGGCGGGCGTCGGGCAGAATCCGGCGCGGCAGGTCCTTTTCAAAGCGGGACTCGCCAAGACGGTGACCGCGGATACGGTTAACAAGGTCTGCGCGTCCGGTCTGCTTGCGGTAGTAAACGCGATGCGCGCGATCAACGCGAGAGCCAACACCGTCGTCGCCGCCGGCGGAATGGAATCCATGTCGAACGCACCCTATCTGCTGCGCGATGCGCGCTGGGGTTACCGCTTCGGCGATGGAACGCTGGTGGACGCGATGATCTACGATGGTCTCTGGGATCAGTATTTTCCGATGACGATGTCGGCTCAAGGAAGCAAAGTTGCGACCGAGCTGGGTCTCACGCGCGAAGAACAGGATAGCTTCGCGCTTGAAAGCCATCGCCGCGCAAGCGCGGCGCACGCTGCCGGTCATTTTGCGGACGAAATCGTACCGGTTAAGGTCGCGAGCAAAGCCAAAGACCGAGTCGTCGTCGAGCGGCTGCCGCGCCGAGGTCAAGTGCGAGTCCCTGCTTCGGTGGGGGCGGCCAGTCGCGTCTGGGATCACGAGCCGTCCAATGAGTTTACGCTCGACTACGAGGTCTATGCGCCGTTTGTTACCGGAGAACACCCGCACGTCGTCGTCGAGCGTGACGAAGCGGTGCGCGGCGACGCTAGCGCCGAAGCGATGGCGAAACTTAGGCCGCTCGAACGCAACGGAACCGTCACCGCGGGCAACGCGCCCGGCGTCAATGACGGAGCCGCGGCGATGATTCTTGCCGACACCGACTACGCCGCACAGCACGGTTACGAAGCGCTGGCCACAGTCGTCGACCATGCGACGGTTGCTTGGGACTCACCCTATATCTGTTTGACGCCGGCAATGGCGGCGCAAAAACTGCTCGACACCAACGGGCTGAACCCGGCCGACATCGCGGTATGGGAGATCAATGAAGCCTTCTCTACGGTTGCCCTCACATCGGCACGCCGGCTCGGCCTCGACGACGGTCTGATCAACAAGTTCGGCGGCGCGGTCGCGATGGGCCATCCGATCGGCGCCTCCGGAGCTCGCCTCGTCGGCACGCTGATCAATCAACTGCGCAAGCACGGCGGGGGTCTTGGGATTGCGACGATTTGCTCTGGGGGCGGCCAAGGCGACGCCCTCCTCCTCGCGGTCTGATTTCGCACATGTCGTTGTCGCCTTCGGGGCTCATTTACCGTGGTAAACTTCGCCCCTCGGCTCCTAGACCTGAGCGAAATCAATTCCGCGACAACGGAAATAACGCTAGATGATTGCGGAGACGCGGGGGCAGTTCGAGCTGACTGACGAGCAGCGGCAGGTTGGGGCGCTCGCGGCGGAGATTGCGCAACGCGAGATTGCCCCGTTCATTGCCCAATGGGATCGCGAGCACACGTTTCCGCGCGAACTTTACCGCAAGCTTACCGACGCGGGCATCATGGGCATTCTCGTTCCGGAAGAGTATGGTGGCGTCGGTGCCGACTACCTCTCGTATGCGCTTGCAATCGAAGAACTCGCTCGAGTGGACGCGGGAACGGCGGTGACGGTTTCCGTGCATTCGATGATCTGCTCGGCGATTCAGCGGTTGGGAACTAAGCCGCAGCGCGACCGGTGGTTGAATCAGTTGGCCGGCGGCGACGTCATCGCCGGGTTTGCGCTGACCGAATCGGATGCGGGTTCGGATGCGGCCGGAATCCGCGCTACCGCCAAGCACGGTGATGGCGGCTACGTGCTCAACGGCCGAAAGCAGTGGTGCACGAGTGGAAGCTACGCCGGCTTGATCATGGGAATGTTCCGCACCGGGGCCGGCGGCGCGCGCGGCGTGAGTGCCTTTCTCATCCAGGCGAATCTATCCGGCATCACCGTCGAACGCGTCACCGGAAAGCTCGGGATCCACACCAGCAACACCTGCGACCTCGCCTTCGACGAAGTTTCCCTTGGGGAAGACGCCCTGCTTGGCGAAGAAGGCGCAGGCTTCGGAAATGCGATGACGGCGTTGACGGCCGGACGCATCGGTATCGCTGCGCAGGCGATCGGCATTCTCGCCGCGTGCCTCGACGAATCGGTCAAGTTTGCCAAGGAACGCGTCGCCTTCGGTAAGCCGATCGGCGCATTTGAGGGAGTATCGTTCAAGATCGCACAGATGGCGACCGATCTCGATGCTGCCCGTCTCCTCACCTACCGTGCAGCGGCGCTGGCCGATGCCGGTCAGTCATTCGCGCTTGCCGCCAGCAAGGCCAAGCTCTTCGCCTCGACGGCGGCGCGAAAGCATGCGGCCGAGGCGCTACAGATTCACGGCGGGTATGGCTACACCGACGAGTTTCCGGTCGAGCGTCACTATCGCGACGCGAAGATCACGGAAATCTACGAAGGCACCTCTGAAATCCAACAACTGATCCTGGCCAGGTCGCTTTTGGGCCGCCTGGAGTAAGGCCGCACGCCGTGCGAGTGACGCGCGTCGCACGGCCCCTCCGATTCGTACCGGCTATTTGACGACCTTGCTCAGCGTGACGCTATATGGTCCATCGAGGCCGTCCGTGACGGTAAAGGTTGGGTCGCCGCCGGCCGGATAGTTCCAATGGTGCAGCATGCTATGACCGCCAATCACCTGCGACGCGATGATCGTCTTGGCCTGAGGCGTGGACCTGGGGATCCAAAAGAGTCCGATTGGATGGTAAGAGAGCAGCGTGTAGCCCTTTACTTTTGCGTAACTTCCGCTCACGCCGTACTGGTAGACCGTTCCCCAGTTCGAAATCGCGAGATACTTGCCGTCCCACTGGATGCTCCCGACAAAGCTGGGGGTTATGCTCGGAATCATCGAGAGTTCCTTAAACGCTCTGCCGCCCTTGTGAAGCTCGGCCAATCCGAGATTACCCCCTAGATACCAATCCCAGCCGTCGGTGAACAGGTTTCCCTGATCGTCATAGGTGCAACCATAAAAGTACCAGACTCCCGAACCGGTATAGAGCTTTGCTTCGCCGCTTGCGTGCGCATAGATAGCCACGTTGCCTTGATAATATTTTTTCGCGCCGGACCAGTTTGTTACGGCAAGGTTTCCCGTGGTTGGGTCAACCGCACAATCGTAGGGATCCCCGTTTGGGTCATGCAGCGTCTTGATTGGTTTCGTGCCCGCATGGGCGTACTCAGAGATATTGTAGGCGCTGATTACCCACACGTTGCCGGAGTTGTCGGAGCAGACCCCGTATGGGTCGTCGACCTCGAGCTTTCCCAGCATTTTGTGTCCCAGAAGACCATATACCGTAATGGAATCGTTGCTGAGGTTGGAGACATAGAGCAGGTCTTCGTGCTGTGCCCGGGGCGACATCCACGACCCCTGCTCGGCGGGATGCCTTATTACGAGCGGTGCGTTCCGCTGAGTAACCTCCGGTAAACCGATTTGTGCTTGTGATCCGCCGCCGCAGCCGGCGAGTAGCGTCGCGGCCGCGCAGATGCCTAAAGCATCACGCGCCGCCCCCGAAAGTATCTTCATGCGACTGCTCCCTACATTATATATTTTACGCGCGAGAAGGCACCAACTCCGTGACCTTCGCATCCTCCAAATCGAAGGTCGGGAAAAGGTCATTTTTATCAGCGAAACCGCGACGGTCATTGTGACGCGGCCAAAGAAGAACGGCTGCACGTTTCGCGGCCGGCGAGGCCGGGACCCGGGGCGCGAGGGGTCCGGCCTCGGAGTTGCGCGAACCCCAGGCCGCGCTATGAATCTCATGGAGTATCAAGGGAAAGAACTCTTCAGACGCGCGGGCATTCCCGTACCTCGCGGCTGCCACGCCCTGACCCCCGACGCAGTCGCCGAGTTTATCGAGAAGACGCCCGGGGAGTGGGTCGTGAAAGCCCAAGTGCTGATGGGCGGTCGCGGAAAGGCCGGCAAGATCAAGCTTGCCGGCAATGCGTCGCAAGGACGCCGCGTCGCCGAAGAGATCATGGCGACGCCGATGCCCCCCAACCGGCAGAATCCAAACGGCGAACCCGTTCGCTCGCTCCTAGTAGAAGAGAAGCTTGCGATCGAACGGGAGGCCTACTGCGCCATCACGATCGACCGAAGTGCGCGAAAGCCGGTGATGGTGGTCAGCCGTTTCGGCGGCATGGAGATTGAGGAGGTCGCCGAGCACAACCCGGAATCGATCGCTAAGTTCTACATCGACACGGCCATCGGATACTCGCCGTTCATCGGTCGCGCGCTCGCCTTTGAAGCGCAACTGGATGCGGGCTACCGCAAGCAGTTTCCCGCAATCGCCGGTGCGATGTACGACCTGTTTTTTCGTTACAGCGCGAAGCTCGTCGAGATCAACCCGCTGGCGCTTACTGCGGACGGACGCGTGGTCGCCTCGGATGCGAAGGTCGAACTCGACGACGACGCGCTCTTCCGCAATCCGGAGGTCGAGGAGTGGCGCAAGACGCTGCCGCTCGACGAGGACGAGATACTCGCCGCCCAAGCCGGCGTCGGCATCCGCAACTTCCGCCGTTTCCCCGGCAAAGTCGGCACGATGGCCAACGGCGCGGGTCTGGCGATGGCGACTATGGATGCGGTAACCAGCGCGGGCGGCAAGATCGCCGACTTTCTCGACGTCGGCGGTGGCGCGAACGCGCAGCGCGTGCGCAACTGCTACGAGCTGGTCGTCAACAATACGGGCGCAACGGTCTTCTTTATAAACATCTTCGGCGGCATCACGCGTGGCGATGAAGTTGCGCGCGGCATCGTCGAAGCGATGAGCGAAACAGCCTCGCGCAAGATACCGCTCGTGATCCGCCTGACCGGTACGAACGAAGAGGAGGGCCGGCGCATTCTTGCCCAGGCCGGGATGACGCCGGTAGAAACCATGGACGAAGGCGCGCGCGAAGCGGTTCGTCTGGCCGCGACGAAAGGTTAAAGCGTGTCGATTTTCTTGGATAAGAACAGCCGGGTGATCGTACAGGGCATTACTGGCGCGGAAGGCTCGTACCACGCCGAACGCATGTTTCGGTACGGCACGAATTTAGTGGGCGGTGTTACTCCCGGCAAGGGAGGACAAAAAACGCCCCAGGGTCTTCCGGTTTTCAACACGGTAAGCGAGGCAGTCGACGCGACCGGCGCGACCCACACCTGCATATTCGTCCCGCCTCCGTTCGCCGCCGACGCGCTCTACGAGGCGTACGAAGCCGGCATTACCTTTGCCGTCTGCATTACCGAGGGCGTTCCGGTGCACGACACGCTGAAGGTAGTCGGCACGACCTCCGGCATGCGGATCATCGGTCCCAACTGCCCTGGGTTAGCTTCGCCTGGAAAGGCGCTGGTGGGCATCATGCCGGGTCACGTTTTCAAGGAAGGCGGCGTCGGGGTGATCTCCCGTTCGGGAACGCTCACCTATGAAGTCGTCGATTTGTTGACCCGTGCCGGACTCGGTCAGTCCACCTGCATCGGGGTCGGCGGCGATCCGATCATTGGGACGACTTTTGTCGATTGCTTGCGCGAGTTCAAAAACGACCCCCAGACCCAAGCAATCGTAATCTGCGGCGAGATCGGGGGTTCGGACGAAGAAGAGGCGGCCGCCTTCGTGGCCGAGCATATGCCCGAGATGCCGGTCGTCGCCTTCATCGGGGGGCGGAATGCCCCGCCCGGCAAGTCGCTGGGTCATGCCGGCGCCATTATTTCGGGAGCGTTCGGCACCCCGCAGAGCAAGATCGCGGCCTTTACCGCAGCCGGCGTCCCGGTTGCTGACCGCCCCTCGGAGATTCCGGGGCTGGTCGCCCAGCGACTCGCGGTTCGCGCTTAACCAGGCGGATATTTCCCCTTAAGGCCACCTAAAGGAACCGGGATTTTCCTGAGGAAGTCCCCGGCCAAGTGGGTCATTCTGTGAAGCTCCTGAGGCCATTGGCTAGGGGGAAGCAGGCTGGCGCGCTCTTTTGACAACTCAACAATAACGACAGAGGGTTAATGATAATGAATTCGCAACGAACCCTCCGTCGCGCGGTCATAGCCGCTTCGTTACTCGTGACGTTCTTGTTCCAGGGAACATGGGCACTGGCAGGCGTCACCGGTAATCTCGGCGGCTCGATAAGGGACACGGGTGGTGCTCCGCTTGCGGGCGTAACGGTGCAAGCGGTCTCACCCTCGGAAACCCGGACCACGACGACGGACGCGGGAGGACACTTCGTTATCCTTTCGCTCGCCCCAGATACTTATACGATTAACCTCAGCAAAGACGGCTTTCAAAGCATCTCGTACCCCGGTGTAGTCGTCTTCGCCGACCAAAGTCAGCAAGTGACCTTTACCATCAGCAAGGCACTGCGGACGATCGCCCACGTGACTTCAAGCGCCGGCGCGGCCTTGGTGCGCTCGGGCGTCGGCAGCGATCTTTATAGCGTCAACGCCACGACGGCCGCGAAAGCGGCGGCGCTGGGCGGTGGCGGTAACCTGAACAACACCTACTCGGCGATGGCCTCAGTCCCCGGCGTGCAGACGTCAATGGGCGGCATGGGCTGGGATTTCAACGCCGCCTACGTTCGTGGCCAAAACTCGTATTACACGGGCTTCGAATACGACG
>JBAVTZ010000184.1:0-13701 GCA_049696515.1 Candidatus Cybelea sp.
CTCGCGCATACGCGCGCGCGCGCCGGGCGCTTGAGTTGGCGGACACCCTGCGCGGCGCGGTGGGACTTTCTGCATTTGCATTTGGCCCACTCGCGAAGTGCCTCGATCGGGCAACCTCGGGCGTAGCACCATGGCTCCGCCCGGCTCTCTTCATCGCACCCCTTTCGCTCGTGTCGGCACTCGTCGACTTCCCGGCAGCGTACATGCAGGAGTACACGCTGGAGCGGCGGTTTGGCTTGAGCGAACAGGCCCGCTCCGGCTGGACCGGAGACTATGCGAAGGGCGCGCTGCTGAGCGCCGGCCTCTTGGCGATCGTCTCGACGCTCTTCGGGTTTGCGGTACGGCGCGCGCCACGGTTTTGGCCTCTGCTGGCGAGCTTGGGTACCTTCCCGCTCTTCGTCATCGGCAATTTGGTCGTACCGCTTTGGGTGATGCCTCTTTTCAACGAATTCACACCGGTGGAAGGCTCGCTGGAGGAGCGCATCCGCAAGCTGGCTGACCGATTCGGCGTCGGTAACGCTGCGATTCTCCGGATGGACATGAGCCGTCAGACGCGCAAGGCTAACGCCTTTGTAACCGGCATCGGACGGACGCATCGTATCGTGCTCGGCGACACCCTTATCGAGGCTTTTCCCGAAAACGAGACGGAGTTCGTAGTCGCGCACGAGCTCGGCCATTACGTAAACAAAGACACTTGGCGCCTCATCGCGCTCGGTGAGCTAATGGCAATCGTGCTCTTTCTCATCGCAAATGTCGCGACGCCGGAAAGCCGGCGCAAGGAGCTGCAGAACAGCCCGCTGCTTATCCTTCGTCTCTACGCCATTATGATCGTGGCGACTCAGGCATTCCGCCCCTTACTCCTTGCCTTCTCGCGTTCGCGCGAATGGGCGGCAGACCGGTTCGCGTTGGCCGCCACCCTCGACGCCGCCGCAGGTGCCTCGGCTTTCCGCCGGTTGCGCGATCAAAACCTTGCCGACGAAGATCCCCCGTCGTGGTACGAGTTCTTCTTTTCATCTCATCCCTCGCTGCGGGCGCGAATCGACGCGCTGCAGCCTGATGGAGGATAAGACGATGATCTATCGCTTGTTCGGCCGTTCAGGCCTACGCGTGTCAAAGGTCGCGCTTGGAACGATGACTTTTGGCGAGGGATGGGGAGATTTTTCCGGCGGGACGACGGAGTCCGAGCGAATCTTCCATGCCTATGTGGATGCCGGCGGTAACTTCATCGACACAGCGAACGGCTACATGGACGGTCAAAGCGAGGAACTTGTCGGCAGGCTCATTGCGCCGATGCGCGACCGCATCGTACTATCCACGAAATTCGGCTTCACTCGCCGCCATAACGATCCAAACTCCGCCGGCGCACATCGCAAGAGCCTCGTCCAGGCGCTGGACGCGAGTTTGAAACGCCTGAAGACCGACTACGTCGACCTTTATTGGATGCATCTCTGGGATCGCACGACGCCGCTCGACGAGCTCATGCGCGCGCTCGACGATCAAGTACGGATCGGCAAGGTCCTCCACGTAGGATTTTCGGATGCTCCTGCTTGGGTCGTCGCCCGCGCGAACACGATGGCGATGCTGCGCGGTTGGACGCCGTTTTGTGGCATTCAAATCGAATACAACCTCATCGAGCGCAGCGTGGAGCGCGAGCTCGTACCAATGGCGCGTGCCTTCGATCTGGCGATCGCGGCGTGGTCGCCCCTTGCTACCGGCCTACTAACGGGGAAATATCGCAATCGCGCCGGCGTTGGTGACGGCGTCCGCGCCCGATTGAGTGAGCGGCGCTCTGGGAGTCGCAGCGACGCCATCGTCGATGCGGTTTCGGAGATCGCGCGCTCGCGTGGGGTCGCCCCGGCGCTCGTCGCACTCGCGTGGCTCGCCGCACGTGGGCCCGACGTGTTTCCGATCCTTGGCGCCAAGACGCTGGTGCAATACGAAGAGAATATGCACTTCTTGGAACTCACGCTCACCTCGCAGGAGCTCGAGCAACTCGATCGGGTCAGCGCAATTGAATTCGGTTTTCCTCACCAATTCCTTGCGGACGTTCGCTCCGGCAAGATGCCGGGCGGCTTGTGGGGCGTTCCCATCGAGCGGATCGACTACGCCGAGACCACGCTACTCTAGGTTCCGCGGTCCGGCCATTCTGCTACACGAGGACCGGCGATGGACGTGTGCGCAGCCAGACGCCCAAGTCGGTCTTGGGCATCACGTAGGAGCCGGTTCGCAACTCTTCGCGCAATTCGCCGAATAATCCGAAGCCTTCGGCGAAAGCATCGTGTTTGTGGATCGATTCTTCGTTAACCTGACTTGCGAAAACGAACGTCTCATCCCCAAGGTCCGCATACATGTCGAGAGAACGCGCTAAAATCCCGCGCACAACATCCTCGACAAACTTGGGGTTGTGGTGGGCTTTGTTGACCACGAAGAACTCGTCGGGACGCTTGAGAAGGTCGTAAGTCTCGCTCGACATCGAATTTTCGACGATTTCGACCAGGTCCTCGGCCCGGATCGCTTCGGTGTGCGCCTCGTCCGCTCCGAGCAGGATCGCACCGCGTCCGCGCTGATTGTGCGTCGCAACCGGAAGCGCGTCGAGCGCGCGCTTGGCGTCGGCTTGACTAAAACCGACTTCGACCAGTTCGTGTAGGGCGTGCTCCCGCACCATGGCTTGCGCGCAGGGACAGGCCGTCATGCCTTCGGCCTCGACTCCAATGACGCGTCGTGTGCCGGCGTCATCGGCATGCGCGATCCCGACCAACGTGTAAGTCTCCTCTCCACGTTTCCCGCTTACCGGAGTCCATCGTTCCAAGCCGAAGGCGGCGCGCAGGCGCACGTCGGCTCGCACTGCCCGCTGGCTTCGCACGATCTCCTGAGCAATCTCCTCGGCAAGTCGCTCGATGCGGGCCGGCTTCGCATCTCGGGCGAGCACGTCGAGAGTCGCTTCCTCGAGAATCTCGGCGAAACGCGACATATGAACTCCGGCCTTGTCGGGCGCTAGGTCGGCGACCATGGTGAACTCACCATTATAGACGTGAGCTCGGCCGTCGATTTCTAAATGGACGATCCGCCGCACGCGCGAGACGCCGGCACGGTTCAACGAGAGCCGAATCTCAGGTTCTTCGGACTGACGATCGGTATCGAAGCGGAGGCTCCGCTCGCGCCGGCGCACGCTGCCGTCGAGCGGCGCCTCGACTAGTTGCGGCGCGATCTCAGCGAGTGGAGCGACGTTGTAAGGGCGCGCCGCGAGGTTCGGCTGCACCACGATTCCATCGAAAACCAAGAGATCGACGTCGATCGGACGGGGAGCTAGCCAGCGCGTGCTTCGGGCGCGACCAACGGCCCGTTCGACGTCGCGCGCAAACCGCCGGAAGCCCTCGGAATCCAGCTCGCTGCGAAGCGCCGCAGCGATATTCAAATAGGCGGGTCCTTCGGCACCGTGGGCGGCTTCCGACTCATAGAAGGACGAGACCGCGGTAATTTGCGCGCGCGAACGCAAGCGCTGGAGCGCGGCAAGGATGTTGCCCTGCCGATCTCCCAGATTCGAACCGATTCCGATGAAGAGCTCATGCACCAGACCTCCCTTCGAGGGAAGCTCTGATTTAGCCCATCTCTGTGTCGCCTCGGACCTCATTTACCGTAGTAAACTTCGGCCCTCGGCGCCTTGATCTGAACTAAATCAGAGCTTCCCTGCGCAGGTCCCGAGCCCTCAAGAACGTGGTCTGCTGATCTGGTTGGCGGAATTCCTCGCAGCTCTCTCGTATCGTAGCCGGGCGATGCAACGCAACGCCATCTATCCCTACGTTCTCGATCCCAAACTAACGACGCAAGTGTGGGGCGGCGATGAACTGGTGCGCGTTTATGGGAAGCACGGCGATCCGAACGTTCGTTTAGGTGAGTCGTGGGAGTGCTGGGACGCCGATTCGGTTACCAACGGGACCTTCGCCGGTTCCACCGTCGCCGATCTTCGAGCCAAATTGGGCGCGGAGCTCTTGGGCGACCTCGACGCGAAACGTATCTTTCCGGTCCTCACGAAGATCATCACGGCGCACGATTGGCTCTCAGTCCAAGTGCATCCGGACGATGCATATGCCCAGCGCGTCGAGCATCAACCCTTTGGGAAGACCGAGTGCTGGTACGTCTTGGACGCGCAGCCCAACGCACAGATCGTCTACGGTTGGGTTCGCGACACTTCACGCGACGAGTACGAACGGCGCGTTGCCGACGGAACGCTCGGGGAGCTGCTTCGACACATTGAACTGAAAACCGGCGATACCGTCTACATCCCGCACGGCTTGGTCCACGCGATCGGGCCTGGTGTGACGGTCTTTGAAACCCAACAGGCTTCCGATTTGACCTATCGCATGTTCGATTACAATCGCCTCGACCTCGACGGCAAACCGCGCGAGCTGAACGTGCAAAAGGCGGCCGACGTTCTGAACTATCAGGCTAGTACCGGAGGCACGCTTTCGCAAATCGTCTATGATTTCGGCGGACTTAAGCGGACCGCGCTGATCGCAGACGAGCACTTCGTGGTCGAGCGAATCGTCGCTAGCGACGAGCCCGCCTCGATGGCGACCGATGGGCGGCCGCTGATCCTGATGTCGCTGAACGAACCGCTCGAGGTCGAAAGCGACGACAATACCGTCGAGCTGTCACGCTATCAGACCATCTTGATTCCGGCCGGAGCGGAGTGGTGCACGGTGCGCGCCGCCGAAGGCGATGCCGCGCCCTTTATGTTCGTTACACCGCCGGAAAATCAAGAGCAGCTGCCCGCGCGAATGATCGCCGCCGGCATCGATCAGGCGCAAATCGATCGCTTCATGGAGCAGTTCTGACCGAAGTTACCGCCTGGCACGGAGAGTTGGCGCCGGGGCAGTCACGCGACCAAAACGGGCGGCTCATATTAGGCGGAAACGCAGCCGATCGACTCGCGGAAGCCTACGGCACTCCATTACTGGTGGTGGATCTAAGCGTCGTCGATGGCGCGATCGACGCGCTTACCCGCTGCGCCGGCCAGGATTGTGCCCTTGAGGTCGCCTATGCTGCCAAAGCGTTCGCCACGGTCGAGTTCATACGTCATTTGGCGCGCCGCGCCATCGGTCTTGATGTCTGTTCGCTTGGCGAGCTCATTACCGCCGAACGCGCCGGATTTCGCGCGGAGCGGCTTACGCTGCACGGGGCCGGCAAGACCGATGACGAACTGCGCGCGGCCTGCAGCGGGAGACTGGGCTGCATTGCAGTGGATGGAGTCGAGGAACTTGCGCGCCTCGCGCGGCTCTCCCAGGACGGCTGCTCGGCTCGGGTGATTCTTCGCCTCAACGTAGGCATTGAGGCTCGCACGCACGCCTTCGTACGCACAGGCGGTGACGACACCAAGTTCGGCATTCATCCACGCGATGAATCCGTGGCGGCGGCGTTGCTGCGCGCAAATCCGCAGTTGCGATTCGTGGGTTTGCACGCTCACATCGGCTCGCAGATTTACGACGCGGAACCTTTCGTGGCAAATGCGATGGCGCTTGTCGCCGCGGCGGAACGCTTCGCGCGACTCGGGTTTTGCACCGAACGGCTGGTGATCGGGGGCGGATTCGGCGTGCAAACGCGTCCCAACGCTCCCGATGAGTCGCTCGATCTCACGGGAACAGTTGCGGCCGTCACCAAGTGCGTCGCGACGCAAACGCGCGAGCACGGTCTCGCAATGCCGAAGCTCGGCATCGAACCCGGGCGCGCCGTCGTCGCGCTCGCGGGTACGACCCTCTATCGCGTGCTCGCCGTCAAGCGCCAGTCGCGTCGCACGTTCGTCGTCGTCGACGGCGGCATCGCGGAGAATCCGCGACCGGCACTTTATGGCGCGCGTCATCACGTTCTCTCGGTTGAGAACTCGCTGGACCGCGAGGAGATGACGCTCTGCGGGCGCTCGTGCGAAAACGACGAGCTCGGAATCGTTTTCTTGCCACGCGACGTCCGCGAGGGCGACTTGCTTGCAATGTGCGCGACCGGGGCTTATACCTACAGCATGGCTGGAAACTACAACCGCTTTCCGCGTCCGGCGGTCGTCGGTGTCTCGAACGGCGCTCATCGCTTGCTAGCTCGCCGCGAGAGCATCGACCAGGTACTCGGTAACGATGTCAGCGATGCCGGCGATGCATCCGGCCTGCTTCGTGGCGCGTTCTAAGAGCGTATGAGTACCGAAACCGCCACCTTTGCAGCCGGCTGCTTCTGGGGCGTCGAAGCCGCTTTCCGGGAAGTCCCGGGCGTTATCGACGTCGTCTCGGGCTACACCGGCGGCCAGGTCGAGAACCCGAGTTACCGTCAAGTCTGCGGCCACGCGACCGGACACGCGGAGGCCGTCGAGGTCACGTTCGATCCGGACAAGGTCAGCTACGATCAGTTGCTGAGCCTGTTCTGGCAGATTCACGACCCCACTCAACTCAACCGTCAAGGTCCAGACGTCGGCGATCAATACCGTTCCGCGATTTTCACCCACGGCCCCGAGCAGGAACGCTTGGCGATCGCATCGCGCGACCGCGAACAGAGCCAGCATGGGCGTCCGATCGTAACCCAGATCGTGCCTGCGACCCGATTCTGGCCGGCCGAAGAGTACCACCAGCGCTACTTTGAAAAAAACGGCGGGGCTGCGTGCCACGTCGTCCCCGGGATCCACCGATGAGGCGGATCGAGTTCGCAGCCGCAATCGCCGCAACGTTTGCCGCGTTCGGTCTCTCCGCGCGAAGCATCGGCGCGGAGCAAAGCTACGAGGTCGTTCACAGCGACGCGCAGTGGCTTGCATTGCTCGGACCGGAGCGCTATGAAATCTTGCGTCGCGGTGGAACCGAGCCGGCCTTCTCAAGCCCGCTCATCTCTGAAAACCGCGGCGGCATCTACCATTGCGCGGGCTGCTCGCTCGCACTCTTCTCCTCGAAGAACAAGTACGACAGCGGCGACGGTTGGCCGTCGTTCTGGACGGTGCTCCCCGACACCACGCGGACGCAATCCGACTATGCGCTGCTCGTCCCGCGCACCGAGGTCCACTGCCGGCGGTGCGGGGGCCATCTCGGCCACATCTTCGACGACGGGCCTGCGCCGACGCACTTGCGCTACTGCATTGACGGCCTGGCTTTGAAATTTGTTCAAGGCGGCGCCTAAAAAGAGGTCCTGATTTAGCTCAGATCAACGAGCGGAGGCCGAAGTTTACTTCCGCTCTGTCATCCTGAGCGGAGTCGAAGGACGAGGCGACACAGAGGTGGGCTAAATCGGGGCTTCTTTAGCGAATGCCGGATTGAAGCATCTCTTCCAAAGAGCGCCCGCGTCCCTCGACGCCGTAGCGATACCACCATATCATCGCCAGCGTGCCAACGCCGAAGATGGCGGCCATTCCGGCAAAGACCGATCCAACACCGAGCCGAGCGTTGACCGCAAAGAAAGCGATCGGCGCTATGATCGCGCCGATCCGTCCCACCGCTACTGAAAACCCAATACCCGTCGCACGCAGTTCGGTCGGGAAGAGTTCGCTGATGACGACGTATGCACCAGCCCCGCATGCGGCGCTGAACGTACTGAAGAGGAGGAAGGCGAAAACGAACGTTCCGCTAGCATGAGCAACCGCAAGCGCGCCACTGAGTGCCGCGGCTCCGCCAAATGCCAGCAGCATGGTCGGCCTCCTCCCCCAGGCGTCGGAAAGCCAGGCCATCACGAGTTGTCCGCAAAATCCCATCACCGCGCCGAACAAATAAAGTAGCGGGATGCCCTTACCGGTGATTCCCACGGCCGGAAAGATCACAAGTCCGCCGATTGCCAAGATTCCGTAATACGGCATAACCTGCGCGAGATTAAGGACGAACGAAAAGATCAATCGAGCCGGAGTCGCTCGCCAGAGCTGCGCCACCTGATGGAAGTAACCCGAGCGGCCGGCTGACGCGGCAGACTCGCCGGAGGGTGAGCCGGAAGTGGCCGCGATACCGCCGGGATCAAAGAGCTTCGCAACTATCGCTTGGGCTTCGACGGTTCGACCGCGTGCCAAGAGCCAGCGCGGCGATTCGGGAAGGCTGTTGCGCACGATGACGACGGCGATCGCAACGACCGCACCGAACCAAAAGACCACGCGCCACGCCCCCGTCGGCAGGAGCCCGAGCGCGGTAAGCGCCGCCGCCGATGCCACCACGGCTCCGATGTTCCAAGATGCGTTGATAACACCGTCGACGCGACCGCGATAACGCGATGGGATGAACTCTTCGATCGCCGAGTTGATCGCGCCGTACTCTCCGCCAATCCCGATTCCGGTGAGCAGCCGAAAGAACGCCAGGGAGCGGAAGTCCCAAGAAAAGCCCGTGAGCACGGTGGCGCTCGCGTAAATCGCGAGCGTTAGCACGAAGAGCTTGCGGCGCCCGAGTCGATCCGCGAGTGGACCGAAAATCAACGCGCCGGCCAACATGCCGATTGTGTAGATGGGATTCACCCAGGCGGCCGTCGCCCCGCTGAAATGCAGCTCGTGCGCGACGTTGCCGAGCACCGGGCCGGTGACCGTGGTCTCGAAGCCGTCGAGAATCCAAGCGACGCCGAGCGCACCCGCGATTCGCAGATGGATCGGCGACCAGGCAGCTCGGTCGAGCACCTCCGCGACCTTCACAGGCGCCCCTCACGCACTCTGCGAAAACGAGGCCTCCTAAAGATGCGCATCCTAATTACTAACGACGACGGCATTGATTCACCTGGGATTCATGCGCTCGTCGAGCTGCTGGCGCCCGAGCACTCGATTGTCGTGGTGGCGCCGTCGAGCAATCGCAGCGGCGTCTCACACGCGATTACCGCGGACGAAGCGATTACAATGGAGCAGCGCCACGACGCGACGGTTCTCTCCTATGCCTGCTCCGGAACGCCTGCCGACTGCGTCTTTCTCGGATCGACGGAGCTCGCCGGGCGCCCGGAGCTCGTGGTTAGTGGTATCAATCACGGCCCCAACTTAGCAGACGACGTCAACTATTCCGGCACGGTCGCGGGCGCCGTCGAAGCCTCGCTTCTGGGGATTCCCGCGCTGGCCGTTTCGCTGGCCTCCAGTCACGCCGAGCCATTCGCACGACGCCACTGGGAGAGTGCCGCCGAGTATACACGACGATGCATCGCTCACGCGTTCGAACGTTTGCGCGACGTCACGTGTTATTGGAACCTGAACGTCCCCGATCGTCCGCTAGCGCAGATTCGAGGCGTCGCCGTCACCCGACTCGGCCGGAAGCGCATTTGCGGCCGTATGGTCGGCAAAGAGCGTGATGGCGCAACGCTATATTATCGCGCTTGGGAGTCGCCGTTCGAAACCGATCGGGAAACGCTCGGTACCGACATCGGCGCGGTGCACGCCGGTTACGCTAGCCTCACGCCTCTGCTGCTCGACCGTACCGCCGAGGCAGGCTTGGAAGCATTGTCCGACTTTTCCGGTAGCGGCCGATAGGCGCTCGTGCCGGCGGCTCCGTCGACGGCCACGTTGCGCTTGGGAAGTTTGCGTCCGGCGAACTCGGCGACCGGGGCGAGACGGCGCATCAGTGCTGCGAACGCGGCGCAATCGAGCGATTGCGCTCCGTCCGAGAGCGCGTTTGGAGGGTCGGGATGCACCTCGATCAAGAGCCCATCTGCTCCGGCCGCTATGCTGGCTACCGCAACCGGCGGAACGAGCCGCGCGATGCCCATCGCATGCGAGGGGTCGACGACGACGGGAAGATGCGTCAGCTCCTCGAGGAGCGGCACGACGGCGATATCGAGCAAATTGCGGGTCGCGACGTCGAACGATCGCACGCCACGCTCGCACAATACGAGGCTCTCGTTACCGCCAAGCAACACGTACTCGGCGGCAAGCAGCCATTCTTGCACCGTTGCGGAAAGTCCACGCTTCAGGAGCACCGGTATCCGGCTCGCGCCGACTTCGCGCAGCAGCGGAAAGTTTTGCATGTTGCGCGTGCCGATCTGCAGCATATCAGCGTATTGCGTGACCTTTTCAACATCGCGCGGATCCATGACTTCGGTTACGACGCCCAACCCGTGGCGATCGCCCGCATCGCGAAGCATTTTGAGCGCTTCTTCACCCAGGCCTTGGAACGAATACGGGGAGGTGCGCGGCTTGTAAGCGCCGCCGCGCAAGACATTCGCTCCCGCCTCGGCAACGGCTCGGGCTGCCTCTTCGAGCTGCTCGCTCGACTCCACGCCGCAGGGGCCCGCACAGATGGCGATCTCGTCGCCGCCAAACGTCGCACCGCTCTTGAGCCGAACAACCGTCGGCTCCCGCCGCGCATCGCGACGGACCAAGCGATACGATTGCGGCACGTTCACCCCTCGTTCCACCTTTCTCGCTTCGACGCGTGGTCGACGCCTCATGCTTTTGCAGGCGACCAGCGTAGCGCTGCATGAATCAGGGCTGAAATGGAGCAGGTTGCCGTAACGGGAGTGGGGATCGTTTCGCCGATCGGCACGACCGTCGAGTCGTTTTGGCAGCACTTGCTCGAAGGAAAGCGCGCAATCGCGCCGATGGTCGACGCCTCAGGACTCTCCGGAAACGCTTTCTGGGCGGCAGTTGCGGACGACTTTCTCCAACATAGCTCGCTCCCGGCCAACGCCCTGCGGAATACCGACCGCTTTTCGCAGTATGCGATGGTGGCGGCGGAGGAGGCATTGGAAGGTGCGCAACTCGATCCGCCGGCGCGCACGGCGGTCATCATCGGCAACACGATGGGCGGATTCCCACTCGTTGCCGAGGCGCAGACTCGCTTCTCGGAAGACGGTGGACGGACGGTAACGCCAAAGCTGATGGCGCTGGTCATACCAAACATGGCAAGCGCGTTGATTGCAATGCATTGGAAGCTTCACGGGCCCCAGCTTGCGATCAGTACCGCCTGTGCGTCCTCACTCGACGCGATCGGTATCGCTGCCGGCATGATCGAACGCGAGGAGGTAGACGCAGCGATCGCGGGCGGCAGCGAAACGCTCCTCAGCCCGCTGGTCTACGAAAGTCTGGTGCGCGCCGGAGCGCTCTCACGCAATACCGACGTCTCGCGCGCGTCGCGTCCCTTTGACGTCGAGCGGGACGGATTCGTGATGGGTGACGGGGCTGCCGTTCTGGTTTTGGAGCACGTCGAGCGCGCAAGGGCGCGGGGCGCTCGCATCCTCGCGCACGTTCGTGGCTATGGAACGGTGGCCGACGCCTACCACATCACGTCGCCGGATCCCAGCGCCAAATACGAAGTGCGCGCGATGCGGGACGCGATGGAAAGCTCCGGAGACGCCGGCCAGCGCTGTCGCGTCGTCTACGCCCATGCAACCAGCACGATCGTTGGTGATGCCGCGGAATCGAAGGCGATCGACGAAGTTTATGCCGATGGTCCGGCAATCGTTACGTCGATCAAAGGACATCTCGGACACAGCATGGCGAGCGCCGGAGCGATGAACGTCGTCGCCGGAATCACTGGGATGCACGAACGCTGCGTTCCCCCAACGATTGGAACGCAGCGGCTGGATCCGCGGACGCGTTTCGACCTGGTTATGGAACAACCGCGCCACCACTCGTATTCGGTCTTTCAAGTCAACGCCTTCGGCTTCGGCGGACAGAACGCGTCGCTGATCGTGTCGCTGTGACTTCGAGCAGGGTGCGTGCGCTCAAGGTATGAAGCTTCGGACTAGGTAGGACGCTGATGAATCTTCTCGTCAAAGGCACGAGCGGGCCGCTGACCGGCGAGGTCGAGGTCCCCAACTCGAAGTACCACGCGCACCGAGCGCTCATCCTCGCGTCGCTTGCGCCAGGGACGAGCCGGATTCTCGGCCTCTCCGACGCCCGCCACGTGCAATATACCATGGACGTTCTGCGTGCCCTGGGTACCAAAATCGAGATCGCCGATCAAACGCTGCTGGTAACCGGTGGTCCATACCGCGTCAAACGCAAAGTGGTCTCGGTAGGGAGCTCTGGATCGACGCTCTATTTCATGATCGGTTTGGCGTCGCTTGCCGACGCACCGATCACGCTTACCGCGCAGAAGTATTTCCAGCGTCGCCCCGTTGGACCGCTCCTCGAAGCCTTGGCTCAGATGGGCGTCCGGTTCGATTCGGCGAGCGGCTGCCCGCCGATTACCGTCGAGCCTGGACAGCCGCGCGGCGGCAAGATCGTGATCCCCGGGACCTTGTCGCAATGGATATCGGGATTACTTCTGCTGGCTCCGTTCGCCAAAGAACGCACCGTTATCGAGGTGGAAGGCGACCTGAACGAACGCCCGTATATTCAACTGACGGTTGAAATGATGCGCGCGTTCGAACTGCATGTGCGGATCGCATCCGACTGGCGCCGCTTCGAAGTGGAACCGGGCCAGCAAGCGCGTCCGGCCACGGTCGAGCTTCCACCCGACATCGGCTCCGCCGCATTCGGGCTGGCGGTGACGGCAATCCATCCCTCAGACGTCCTTTTTCGAGGGTTGCAGAAGCTGCCGGGAGAGTTCCTCGATCATCCCGAGGGTGCGTTCATGGATATCGTGCGCGAGATGGGCCTGCCGATGTCGTACGATCCGCAGGCTCGCGCCGTGCGCGTGAAGCACGACGGCATCGAGCTGCGTGGGCTGCGAGTCGATTGCCGCGATTGCCCCGACATGCTGCCAATTCTTGCTACTCTCGGTACGTTTGCGAAGGGAACGACGACTCTGGAAAATATCAGCCACATCCGATTGAAAGAGTCGGACCGCGTTTCCGCGATGTTGCAGCTCAATCGCATGGGCGGCCGGCTCGAACTACGCGACGATCGACTCGTCGTTCACGGTGTCTCCACCCTGTTTGGGGCGCGCCTCTCCTCCTTTAACGATCACCGCATCCTGATGTCGCTCGCGGTCGCAGCCTCGCGCGCCGAAGGGCAGAGCTCACTAACCTACCCGAACGCATACCGGATCTCCTACCCCCGGTTTCTGGAGGCGATGCGCAGCATCGGCGTTGCGATGTCGATTTCAAATGCGCACGGAGATGGCCGGCACGCTCAGCCAAAGCCGGCTCGACACCCAATGAAACCCGACCGGGCCGCTCGGCATACACTCCCCGATCTTCTGGCGCAAAACGCGCGCGAAACTCCGCTCGAAATTGCAGTGGTCGAAACGCGCGAGGGGAGCGATGCGGTTTTGACCTGGCAAGAGTTGCACGACCGGGTGGAGCGCACTGCGATGCTGCTGTTGCGTCTGGGAGTCTCACCCGGCGAGCGCGTCGCCTTTCAGCTGCCGAATTGCTTAGAGTTTGTAATCGTCGCGCTCGCAGCGCTCCGCATCGGAGCGGTTTGCTGTCCGCTAATGCCGATCTTCCGGGAGCGCGAAGTGGCATTCTGTTTGCGGCGCTCTCGCGCACGCGTGCTCTTCGTACCCGATGAGGCGCGCGGTCGCCATCACGCAGGCGAGATCGCCTCGCTCCTCTCCGAGTCGTCCATTTTTCATGGCGAACTTCCGCTAAGACTCGAATACGTCGTCGTTTCGGCGAGTGGACGCAAGGCGCATCCGCTTCCGGCCACCGACAATATAAACGGATCGGTGCATTGGCTGCGCTTTCAAGAGGCTCTTCAAGAGATCGAGGTCGATCAAAAGGCACTCGATGCCCGCCGCGGCGAGCCCGGTGCGCTCGCGCAACTGCTCTTCACCTCGGGGACATCGGGCGAACCGAAGGGCGTATTGCATCGCAACGACGTCTTGATGCGCGCCGCTGCGATGG
>JBAVTZ010000185.1:0-4132 GCA_049696515.1 Candidatus Cybelea sp.
ACGCGCTGCCGCCGCTGCCGGCCACGCCACGCACGCTGGCGCAACTTCCCGAGGACGATGCGCGGTTCGCGCAGCCGCTCTTCCTCTACCGTCGAGGAGGCAAACTACTCCAAGCCTACCTCGCGCCGCTCGAGGGATTCGACGATGCGGAGGCGGCTCGAGAACCATCGCTCTTGCGCGTTTTCGCCGAGCTGCGCGCCCAGCGTATAGCGGAGGCCGGAAGCGAGCGAACCCTGCAGCGTCGCCACGCGATAATCAAGCGTCTCGATGAACGCGAGCGAAAGCTGCGTCACGAGCTCGACGCCCTAGCGGAGAAACGCAGGAACGCGCAACGGCGGGAGGCTCTCCGCGAGGAAGGCGAGCGCATCTTTGCAACCCTGCACTCGCTCGACGAATCCGATCAGCTACTGGAAAAGGAGCGCGCCGGTAAGCTTTTCGTTGAATATAAAAAGCTTACGAAGAGCCTGCCGCACATTGATGAACGCGAACGCGGGGTCGCGGAAGCGCTCGAGGCAATTGATACGCTGCGCTGGGAGTCGGAGCGAGCCGGCGAAACAGAGCTCGACGATGTGCAGGCCGCGGTGGAGCAGGTGGGAGCCCGACGCAAATTATCAGCGGGCCGGGTCTCAAAAAAGCCCCGAAAACGCCCCCGGCTGGAACTTCGCACGCCGCGCGGTTCGCGCATCGTCGTGGGTCGCTCCCCGATTGAAAACGCCGAACTCACCTTTCAGCTTGCTCGGCCCAACGATCTCTGGTTCCACGCGCAGGGCATCCCGGGCGCGCACGTCATCCTAGCGCGCGACGATCGCGGAGCAGCGCCGGAGGAAGACATCCAAGCCGCGGCATCGTTGGCCGCCTTTTATTCGCGGGCGAAGGCGGCCACATCCGTCGCCGTCGACTATACGCTACGCAAGCACGTGCGAAAACAGCGCGCCGCCCCGCCCGGGCTCGTCTGGTATACCCACGCCAAAACCACCGTCGCGCAGCCTCGGCCGCTCGATTCTGTCAGCGAACCGCCTTACTAGGGAAGGCGCGCTTCGCAAGCCGTCCAGTCTAGGTTGGCAACGAACGCCTCGATATACTTGCCCTTGTCGGCAGGCTTGTAGTCTTTGAGATAGGCATGCTCCCAAACGTCCATCACGACGATCGGAATAAAGCCGGCGAGGTTGCCGTTCTCGTGGTCGCTAATCCAGTGATTGGTAATCTGTCCATTCGTAGTATCGCGGTAGGCGATTGCCCATCCGACGCCGCGCATGCCCCCCACGGCCATGAAGTCTTTCTTCCATTCTTCGAAGCCGCCGTAGCTTTCGCCCAGCGCGTTGTATAGGCGGCCGTTTCCGATATCCCGCGGCTTCCGGGTCATATTGTCGAAATAATATTCGTGCAGCCGCATGCCGTTGTACTCGAAACCGAGACGGCGAACGAGCTCGGCGAATGCCGGATCGCTTCCGGCGGCTTTCCCGGCTGCCCGGATCTCGCTCAGCCGTTCGTTGAGCAGGTTCACGTTCTTCACGTAACCCTCGTAGAGACCGAAATGGGTCTCTAGCGTTGCATCGGATATGCCTTCTAAGCCCGATAGGTCCCATTTCTTGGGCGCGTAGGCCTTGATCTGCGAGTAGAGTTTCATTGAAAACTGGTGTCCTTCTTACGGTCGAAAAGATCGTGTGTTTGCAGAGCGTTGAGTACCCCTAGATCGAGTTCGCCAAACGCGTACGGGATGCCGTCACCGGCCGGCTGGCTGCCGGCCGACGGGGAGGACACTCACTTGCAGCGCGCAACATCCCTGTACCGGGGATCGGAGGAGGCTGATACGTGAAAAATCCATTGGACTCGCTCTGGGGTACCATCATCAGCGGCTTCGTCTTGACCGCTGTCCTCTACCTAATCGCACGCGCCATCGTATCACAAGCCATGGGGACGGGTGCATAATATGTGGAGCGATCCTATTTTCCGTTGGTTCCACATCATGGCCGGCATCATGTGGATTGGGCTGCTGTACTTCTTCAACTTCGTCAACGCCGCCGCAGTCAAAGAGGCGACCGCAGCCGGCGAGGCCGGACCGTTAACAAAATACATCCTGCCGCGCGCGTTGCTCTACTTTCGGTGGGGGGCGGTCGTGACGTGGATCTTTGGCGCCGCGCTGCTTGGCAGCTTCCACGGGGCGACGGGCACCAACGGATTTGTCGCCGCATTTGGGCTACAGGGTACGATGGCACCGATCGGCTTCGGTGCGTGGCTGGGCACGATCATGCTTCTGAACGTCTGGGGGCTGATCTGGCGCAACCAGAAGAAAGTCCTAGGCCTGGTCCCGGCGACCGACCCGGAGAAGGCCAAAGCACGCCGCGTGGCATTCCTTGCCTCGCGCGTCAACACAATGCTCTCGATACCCATGCTCTTCTTCATGGCGACGGGGCCAACGTCGGTCGGACAAGCCATCTACCACTAGGATTTAGTCGACGTCCTCAACTGGGACGAGCACGAGCTTGCCGACGTGCGCGCTCGATTCGAGGCGGGCGTGCGCATCGGCGGCCCGCTCGAAGGGGTAAACCGCGTCCACGACCGGCACAATCGGATCGCGATTGGGCAGCAACGGCCAGATTCGCTCGCGAAGGCGGCGCGCGATCGCGGCCTTATCGGCGGCGCTGCGGGGACGTAAGCTGGAGGCGAGAATCGTTCCGCGCTTTGCGAACAGACGCCCGAGATCGAGTTGAATGATTCTTCCTCGGGCCGTGGCGAGGCAGACGATTCGACCGTCCGTGGCGAGGCAGGCGAGGTCGCGTGCAATGTAATCGCCCCCGACGATGTCGAGAACCACATCAACCCCGCGCCCTGCCGTTATTCGCTCGACCTCGGCTACGAAGTCGTGCGTCCGGTAGTTAATGGCCTGCGAGGCGCCTAGCGCGATGCAAGCCGCACATTTTTCGGCACTTCCGGCGGTTGCGATCGAGCCGGCGCCGAGCGCGCGCGCAAACATGATCGCGGTCGAACCGATGCCGCTCGTTCCCCCATGAACGAGCACGGTTTCGCCTGGACGGAGCGTTGCGCGAGTGAACAGGTTATCGTAAACGGTGAAGGCATTTTCGGGGAGCGTCGCCGCTTCAGCCATACTCCAGCCGTCCGGTACGGGTAGGACTTGGCCTTGCGGGACAGCGACAAACTCAGCATAACCGCCGCCATTGGTCAGCGCGCAGACACGATCGCCAACCCGCCACCGCGCGACCCGCTTGCCGACTACCGCGATAGTTCCCGCGACCTCGAGACCGAGAATCGGCGATGCGCCGGCGGGCGGCGGGTAGTTACCTTGGCGTTGCATGACGTCGGCGTGCGAGACGCCGACCGCCTCGACGGCAATCAGCGCCTCGTCGGCGCGTGGATGCGGCGTTTCGCTCTCCGCGATCCGCAAAACCTCAGGTCCGCCGGGGGCGTCAAAGGTGATGTGTCGCACGACGTTACTCTGCTCCGGGTGACGGTGTTATCATCATTGCGTCGCCGAACGAATAGAATCGATACCGCTCGTCGATTGCTTGCGCATAGGCGCGCAGGATGCGCTCGCGGCCGGCGAATGCGCTGACGAGCATCAGCAAGGTCGAACGCGGCAGGTGAAAGTTGGTAATCAGTGCCCCCACCACCCGAAAGTGGAAGCCGGGCGTGATGAAGAGATCGGTCGTGTGCTCTCCGGCTTCGATCGCACCGTAGCTGCGTACGTTGCCTTCGAGTGCGCGCACCACGGTCGTTCCCGCCGCGACGATCCGGCGCCGTTCGCGCCGCGCCTGCTCCAACGCGACGGCGGCGGCGGGCTCGATGGCGTAGGCTTCGGCGTGCATCACGTGCTGGTCGACCGTCTCTGCGGTAATAGGACGAAAAGTTCCCAGACCGACATTCAGCGAAAGGCGTACGATCGCGATGCCGCGCCGCTCGATATCAGCCAGCAGTTCTGGTGTGAAATGGAGCGACGCGGTTGGAGCTGCGACACTGCCGGGAAGCCGGGCGAAGACGGTTTGGTAACGCCGCTGTGCCTCGGCTGAATCATCGTGAATGTAGGGCGGCAGCGGCATACGCCCGGCTTCAGCCAGAAACTCCTCGAACGGAACGCGAAGGCTCAATTCGACTTCACGGATGCCTTCCTCTAACT
>JBAVTZ010000186.1:0-7142 GCA_049696515.1 Candidatus Cybelea sp.
CGCCTTCGTTGCCAAGCCCCGCCGCAAGCCCCAGCGCCGCTGCTTCGTCCGCCGGCTCGAACCCTTAGTCTCCTTCGATCGGTTCGCCCGACGCACGCAAGTCAAGCGCGTATCCGGCGACGACGAGAAACGCGCGATCCGCTTCCTTCGCCAAACGCTGCACCATCCGGCCCATTGTGTCACGAAGCAGTCGCGCGTCGGCCGCAATTGGCACGACGTCCCAACCAATCTGCTCGCTGACGGCGATGACGTATGCCGGCGAGGCGAGCATCGCATCAACAAATTCGGCGGCCTCGTCGTCAAGTTGCGTCTCGAGCACGGCATAATCGATTTCGAGCAGGTCGATCTGCGCGGCGATTCGCGCATCTAACCAGGTACCGAGCGCGTCAACCAGCAGGCACGCAGCCGGGGGTGCCTCGCGAAAAAGCGCGAGCTGCGCCCGGTGCGGCATCGCGGCGGTCTCGACCGTGCGCCACGAGGCAGGCCGGTCGCGCAGATGTCGCGTCAGGCGCGAACGCCAATCAACGTCTTCGGGTTTACCGGCTGCGGTGGCCACGTAGGTAACCTCGCGCCCGCTCTCGCGGGCAAGCCGCACCCCAAACGCGCTCTTTCCCGAACTTACCGGTCCGGTGATGAAAACCACCGCCATCTCCAGCGGCATTCGACTCCAGGCGGCTTGCCGCCCCGTTTTGCCGAAGTCCCGCTTAGATCATGGTGTTAAATCTACTGAGTATTGTGGTGGGCATCGTCGTCATCGCGCTCGCGCTCAACGACGTATTCCAATCCGTCGTTATGCCGCGCGCCACCGGACGACGGTTCCGCGTCAGTTTTTATTTGTGGCGTTCCATTTGGCGCGTGTGGCCGCTGCTGGCGTGGAGACTCTATTCTGACTCCGACCGGCGCGAAGAGTTCCTGGCCGTCTTTGCGCCGTTGATGCTCGTTTCGCTGATCGGGCTTTGGGCAGGCCTGCTGATCCTCGGATTCGGATTTCTGCTTTGGGCGATGCGGGCCGGGATGACGCCCTCACACCTATCATTTGGGGCGATGCTTTACTACGCCGGATCGTCGCTGCTCACGATTGGGTTTGGCGACATCACCGGCCGGGGCGCCGGACCTCGGTTCGCCTCGGTGCTCGCGGCGCTGGCCGGCCTCTCGTTGCTCTCGATCACCACCGCCTATCTTTTTGCGATCTTCGGATCCTTCCAACAGCGCGAAACCTTTGTCGTAACCGTAGGGGCGCGCGCAGGTGCGCCGCCAAGCGGCGTCAATCTGCTGGCCATTGCGGGATACTCGCAGACGCAGGAAGACTTATCATCACTGATGGTGGACGCCCAGCGCTGGGCGGCCCAAGTGATGGAGAGCCATCTCGCTTATCCCGTGCTGGCTTTCTTTCGCTCGAGTCACGACGATCAGTCTTGGATCGGCACGCTTGGAACGTTGCTCGACGCCGCGACGCTGCTGATGACGACGGTTGACGGCCTAAAGGATGGTCAGGCTCGAATCTTCTACAACGTCGGGCGTCACGCGACGCGCGATCTCTCGAAATACTTTCAAGCGGAAGCCGCTGACGGCACGGTCGGCATCGAACGGGAAGAATTCGAGCACGCGTGCGATCGCCTTACTGCGGCCGGATACACGTTGCGCGAACGCAACGAAGCCTGGGAGCGGTTCACGAATCTGCGCTCGGACTATGCGGCGCAACTCAACGTGTTGGCCCGCTTCTTCCAGATTCCACCCCTGCAGTGGATCGGCGACCGTTCGATAATCAAAGCTTCACCGCATCCGTAGCGCGCCTAAAAACCGTGAGCGGCGTCGGTCTTGTGGAGAAACCGCTTGACGTCGTCGATTGGAACCGCGAACCCGATGCTCCGCTCGTCATCGAAGCGCGAGTCGGCGACGCCCACGACTTCACCGGTATCCGCGATGAAGATGGGCGCGCCGCTTTCACCGGGAACGATCGGGAGCATCACTTCGAGCGCATCCTTGCGAACCGAAGAGAGCCGGCCGGTCTCGAGCGACGTTGCCAAGCCAAGACCTTCATCGTCGAACTCGTCTGGGACTGGATAGCCCAGCAAGCCTACCTCGCGCCCAATGTCGTCCTGCAGACGAGACGAGGAACCGAGCGCGATCGCCGGCAGCTGACGGCGCGGCGTCCGCAGCAACGCCAGGTCGAGGTCCGCGTTCGATGCGACCACCTTGGCCGACGCGCGCCAGCGATTGGCAACCGTGACGCGCAAATCCCAAGCGCTGTCGGTCGCGTGCTGAACCGTCAGAATGTCGCTGCCCCAGCTTCCCGATGCGACGACGAACCCGGTCGCATAGGCATCGTCGTAGCGGTCTTTCTTGTTATCCGGCGGCACTTTCATCGACAGGAGTACGATGGCCGGACGCATTCGATGCACCAACGCGACGAAAGAGTCGTCCGCATCGCGGCTACATCCGGTCAGCCCAACAGCGCTGAGGACGGCGAGGAGAAGGCCTGCCGAGCGAGTTGTCATGTGAGGCGTGCAATCAGTGCGGCGCGCAACGCATCGAGGCCTGCCCCCGTGGCCGCACTAACATAGAGTTCACCTACTTCGTCGGTTGGCTCGGGCACGATCAGATCGGCCTTGTTGAAGACCGACAAGCGCGGGGCGTGGTCCAGTTCCAGCTCCTGTAAGATCGCTTCGACGGCAGCGCGCTGACGCGGCCATTGCGGATTGCTTGCGTCGAGCACGTGCAGCAAGAGATCGGCTTCACCCAGCTCCTCGAGCGTCGCGCGGAAAGCATTGACGAGATCTCTTGGCAAGTCGGTGATGAAGCCAACCGTATCGGCCAACCGAACGTATTCTCCGGACTTCAGGTATGCGCGCCGGATCAACGGGTCGAGGGTCGCAAAGGGCTGATCTGCAACGTACGCGTTGCTCCGAGCGAGCGCGTTGAGCAACGAGGACTTGCCGACGTTCGTGTAACCAACGAGCGCAACTAAGGGTTCGCGGTGAGGCGACGACCGTCGCACGGCGCGTTGACGACGAACGTCCGCCAGCAGGCGGCGCAGGACGCTAATGCGCTCGCCGATTCGCCGCCGGTCGACCTCCAGCTTGGTTTCGCCGGGTCCGCGCGTACCGATGCCGCCACCCAATCGGGAGAGGTCTGCGCCGACACCGATAAGATTCGACTGGCGATAACGCAACTGCGCCAGTTCGACCTGCAGCTTTCCCTCTCGGCTGCGGGCGTGACGCGCAAAGACGTCGAGGATCAACATCGTACGGTCCACGATAGGAAGGGGAATGATCTTCTCAAGGTTCTTGCGTTGTCGCGGTCGCAAGTCGTTGAGAACCAGGAGCATGTCCGCCCGAATTTCTTCGGCTCGCTCCGCGATCTCTCGCGCCTTGCCGCTGCCGACCAGGGTTGCGGGATCGACGGCATCGCGACGCTGAACCATGCGCTCGAGTATCCGCGCCCCGGCTGCCTGCGCGAGCGCTTCGAACTCGCTGAGTTCCGGATCGATCGAGTATTCCGAGGCGCGCGTGTCGACGGCGACGACGATCGCGCGCTGACTCAACGAGTTGCCAGCGGCGTTAAGCGTTCGACGAGCCATTGAAGACCTTTGTTATAGTTTGGCCCCGGGCGTACGATCACGTCGGGATCCAGTTCGTAGACGCGATGCAACTGCACGGCGCGCAGACTTCGCCAGGGTTCTCGGTCAAGGAAGGCCGCGAGATGGGTGGCTGGATCGGCCAGCAGTATGTCGGGCTGGTCGCGCAACAGCGCCTCGGCACTATACTCGCCGTACGCCGTATGGAGATCGCCGGCCGCGTTCGTGCCTCCCGCAAGCTGGATCAACGTGTTGATATATGAAGTCGAACCGGCGGTCCAAATCGGGCCGCTGCCGAGCACCACGAAAACGCTTGGACGACGCACGAATCGCTTGGTTCGGGCGTGGAGCGCGGCGGTCTCGCGCCGCAATCGCGCGATCGTGGCAGCAGCCTCGCGCTCGCGACCCGTTAGCGTGCCGATCTGCCGGAGATCGGCAAAGATTTGATCGTACGTGTCGTCCGCCAAGAGCGCAACGGGAATATGCGCCCGACGCAATGGTTCCACGAGGCGCGCCTGGGCCGGAATACCGATAACCACGGTCGGGCGCAGCCCGACGATTGCTTCCGCGTCCACGCTGCTGTAATCGGCAATGCGCGGCAGCGACTTCGCTTGCGGTACGTCGGTAAACGCGGAAACGGCCACGACCTGAGAGCCGGCGCCGATTGCAAAGAGATCGTCGGCAAACGACGGTACCAGCGCGACTACCCTACCCGCGAAGCCGGCATTGGTTGGTTTGCTGCTAGCGGCCCCCGTTTGGTGGCCGCAAGCAACGAGTGACGCGCATAGAACGGCGCTCGCGACGGTACGATTTGGCTTCACCACCTTTCGACTACGGAGGCGATCGAGGATCGACCTCTCTGGAAGGAAGTCGCGCCGCTTTGAACAATCGCTGATTCACGTTTGCGCGGGAAGCCGGTGTGAGGCCGGCACGGTCGCGCCACTGTATGCGGGGAGCCGCCCGAACGCCACTGTCATCAACGGATGGGAAGGCACGGGCAACGGCAACGATCCGCGAGTCAGGATACCGTAGCAGACGCTATACAAGATCCGCCTCGCGCCAAGGAAAGGATTGTAAATGCTTCCGCTAATTGCCGCCATCATCGCGGCCTCCCCTTCACCGTCACCTTCTCCAACCGCCGTACCCGAGATTGCCCACGTCGTCACCAGCGACCGCGGCGTTGAGTCAGCCGGCCGTGCCGCCCGTACAACCTATGTCGTGACTGCGGCGCAGATTGCTCGCGACGGCGATCGCACCGTTGCCGACGCCATTGCGGAACTCCCCGGCGTAAATGTCGTTCGCTACGGCGCGTTCGGGGCGGCGGCCAGCGCAGGTATCCGCGGTAGTTCGTCCGAGCAGGTCCTAGTGCTCGTGGACGGGCTCCCGGCTGCCGGCGGCCAAATCGACGACGTCAACCTCGAGCAGATTTCAACTGCAGGAATCGATCGCATCGAAGTGGTCGAAGGCGGCGGTTCGACGCTCTACGGCTCGGGATCGATCGGCGGCGTCATTAACATCATTACCGCGTCTCAACCGGCGCGCGCCACCGCGACGCTCTCGACAGGATCGTTTGGCGAGCAGACTTATGCTTTCCAAACGCCTTACGTGTCGTTTCAGCGTACGTACGCCACCAACGACTATTCGGTCGTAAATGCACCGAACCGGCAAAATGCCCAAGCGGGCTTGACCAGCTTGGCGGCTCGCTACTCGCATTCCGTCGGCGCGCTCGATCTCACCCTCAGCGGCGACATCGGCAATATGTTGGTGGGCACGCCGGGTGAGCTTGACTTTTTTTCGCCGACCAGCGAACAGAACAACGTCGATCGAAACCTTCGGCTGAATCTGGAACGACACGGCGCGCGCTCATCGGCCTCGCTAGAGCTTGGCGATTCCTCACAGGACCTTTCGTATACGTGCAATACGCCGGTCGATCCAAACTGCCCGAACTCGGCCTTTCCCACACCGGCACCGGGGACAGAATCGAACCCTCCGTACGCACAAGTGCTGTACGATCAGCATTGGATGGCGAGTCTGCGCAACGTCGTCGGCGATGCGCGCGAGCGACTCGTGTACGGCGTCGACCTGATGCGCGGGATCGCGCGCATCGATCAGGGCACGGGAGGCGGATCGCCGGCGGCGGCCGACAATGCCCCGGTCTATGATCAATATGCCCAAACCGCGGGCTACTTGCAGTCGCAGTGGTTCGGAGGAAACGGCCAACAGGTTTACGTCGGCCTGCGCGGCGAACGCGACGGCGCCCTGGGCGGCGCATACTCACCTTCGCTGGGTGGCATTCTGCATTTGGTTGGCCCGCTCGAGCTAAAACTCAACGCCGCCACCGCATTCCGCGCGCCGACCGCCGAGGAACTCTACTACCCGGGGTTTTCGAATCCTAACCTTCAACCCGAGCGAACTCGTGTTGGTGACGCGACGCTGGTCGCACCCGCGCTTTGGGGCGATATCAGTCTGGGTTGGTTTACCGAGAGCGGATCGAACTTGATCGTCTCTCCGCCGCCCGCCTTCATTCCCGAGAACGTCGGCCGCGCTTCGATCCAAGGATTAACGCTGGAAGCTAAGACGCTTCCCTACCACGGGTACAATGCGACGCTTGACGTCACCAATATTTATCGGGCACAGGATCTCGATACCGCATCGCGACTCCCCGGACGCGGACCGGTCTTCGCCGTAACCGTCGGACTGCAATACATCGCACCGGCGCGAAGCCGCTTCGATGGATTCAAGATCGCCGCTCACACGCAGGGTCCGCAAGAATCGCCGGATCCCTTCCTTTCCCCGATCTTCGCGGTCTATCAACCTAGTACGTTTACGGTGGTGGATGCCTATCTCGGCTACCGGCTCACCCCCCAGCTGGTACTAGCCTTGCGCGGCTATAACTTGGGTGACGACCACTACGCCTACTACGCCGGGTTTCCAATGCCCGGGCGTTCCTTCGGTGTCGAGCTTCGGAGCCGGTGAAGCCGACCGCGCTGACCTTCGTTTTGTTGGTTCTGCTCGTACCGTTTGCCGGTGCGCTGAGTCTGCTGGTCGGCGGCACGCCGCTCTCGCTTGAGCAAATCGCCGGTCAGCTCGTGCATCCGCACGAAACCGGGGTGCTCAACGCGATCGTCTGGCAACTTCGCTTACCGCGCGTTTGCATTGCGGCGACGGTCGGCGCATCGTTGGCACTCTGCGGCGCGATGCTCCAAGGCATGCTCCGCAATCCCCTCGTCGATCCGTATCTGACCGGCGTCAGCGCGGCCGCCGCCGCAGCAATTGCGATTGCGATTCTGGCGGGTATCGCCGCTCCGGCTACTCCCGGCATCGGATTTGTTGCCGGCCTCGGTGCGGCGTTGCTCGTCGCGGTCCTGGCGCGCCGCGGCGGTGGAATCGATCCCAGTCGTCTGATTCTGGCGGGCGTATCGCTCTCGACGCTCTTTGCGGCAATCGTCACGCTGGCTATCATTCGCGCGCAGTCAAACGATTACGCGAGTACGATTGTGGCGTGGTTGGCCGGATCGATGGCGGGGCGCGGCTGGCACGATCTGGCCCTCGCTGCACCCTACGC
>JBAVTZ010000187.1:0-6984 GCA_049696515.1 Candidatus Cybelea sp.
GTATGAGTCGAGGCAGCGCCCCGGCGAGCCGTCCGCAGTCGAATCAGGGACGCGGCTTCAATCTGGGCAACGACGTTCCATCGACGCGGCAAAACTCGGGCAATCGCGGCAACGTCAGCGGTAACAACCACTACAACAACGCCAACGCCAACAACAACCGCTACAACAACGCCAACGCCAACAATAATCGCTACAACAACGCCAACGCCAACAATAACCGCTACAACAACGCCAATGTCAACAATAACCGCTACAACAACGCCAACGTCAACAATAACCGTTACAACAACGTCAACGTCAACCGCAGCTACACGTACAACCGGAACGGCTATAACGGCTACGGCTGGCACGGCGCCGTTGTCGTGAACCCGATCTATCGCGGCCCGGCTTGGGGATGGAATCGCGGCGTCGTGTGGGCGCCGAACTATGGCTATTGGGGCGGCGGATTTTGGGGCGCGTTCGCCGTTGGTGCGGCAAGCGCGGCGGTCATGGGCTCGATCTACTATAACAATCAGCGCTACACCTCATATCAGGTGAACTCTGGCAGTCCGGGTTCGACGCTGCTCTCAAACTACGGCTTGCAGCAGGTTCCGTGTGGACCGCCAGGTCTGGTCGTCATTTACGGACCCAGCAATGGCGTGATCTGCGCAAACCCCAACGGCCGGGTCGCCGCGGGCACCTACGCCGTCAATGAGAACAACCTCACGCTGCAATCGCAATAGAGCAGCAGAGAAGTCAAGCTCAACGTCAGAACATTGCGGGCAGCTGGTCCGCTTTCGCGAGAGCTTCTTCCATGCTGTAGGTGGCGTTGATATTGACCGTGTTCCACTGCATGAGCCGGCTCTCCCAGACGAAGTCGCGCACCGCGTCGATGCCGTCAGCCTCGACGACCGCCAGGATCTTGTGATCCGGTCCAAACACGTTGATCGTGATGATCTTTAGGCCGAGCTTACCGGCTAAATTGGGTATTTCTTTGGCGCCCGCCCGCATCATTTCGCGGATCTTCGAGTTTGAGGTAGGGCACATTTCGGGCGAGTGCACCGCCATGATTACAAATTGCATCGGAACCCCCTATCAAGAATGAAGGATGGTGGATGTCGTGGGTTCAGGATTGAGCGGGCGCTTCCCTCCGCTATTCGCTGACCTCGTCGAATTCGCCGGTCAAGAACTGGTAGACCATCACGAAATCGCCGCAAAACGATAGGCTGGGATGCTCGAACGTCTTGGGCTGATTTTTTTCAAAGATCCAGTGCGAAACGAACGCCGGGAAATAACCGAGTGCCAGACCAGCGGCGATCAATGCCGGCCGCCGGCTCACGATGCCGGTCAAGCCGACAGCCAGACCGCTTAAGAGTCCGACCGTGTGGACGATCTTGGTGCGGCGATCCCGATGCGCGGCCAGATACTCGGGATAAAACTCTGCGAACGTCATGTAACCCTCAAAACTTCAGCGAGTGCGAGTTCCTAGCCGCCGTTCATGTCGAGAAAGAGCTCGGTAGCAAGCCCCAGCAAAAATCCGGCGCACATGGTTGCGGTGACGAACGCAGTTAACCCGGTACGCCGCAGGACGCTCCAGAGTTCTCCGATCACGAAGACCAGCGCGCCGACCGCGATCGCGAGGAAGAACACGGAAAGCGTCGGCGAGTAGAAGCTGTAGCCGATGATCGTGCCGACGAAAGTCGGACCGCCGGCAATGAGTCCCGCGAGTCCGATCTGGGCCCACGACGGAACGACGCGGCCGACTAATGGTGCCGCCACCCCGAATCCTTCGGTAGCGTTGTGCAAACCAAAGCCGACGATCAACGCCAGCGCAACTGCCGTTGCTCCGGACGCGGCCGAAGCGCCGATCGCCAAACCCTCGCCGAAGTTGTGGGCTCCGATGCCGATCGCGATGATTGCGGCGAGCACGATCGGATTCTCGGCGTGCATCGCCGCTTGTCGGGTAAAATGGGTTGCTGCGCTACCGAGACCCACCAGACCGATCAACAGACCGATAACGAAGACGGCGATCAGTCCCGCGGGAAAGACGGCGCTCCCGCTGTGCCAGGCTGCCAAACCCTGGGAAATCGGTGCGATCGCATTCTGCGCGATCTCGACGACGAGATAGAGCAAAATGCCGATGGCCAGCGCATTGAGCAGCGCCACGGTGTGCGGCGAAAGCCGGCGCGCGCGGGCGACCGGCAGGCCAAGAAAAATCGTGAAGCCGGCAATCGCGCCGAGCAGGACGGTCATCCAGAAACTCAACGCGTTGCCGGCAGGAGCGGCGGGCTTCATTGCGCGGTACATCGCGGTTAGGGTGTTCGGGGTACCGACGTAATGAATCGCGGTGATGAGTCCGCTCGGCATGCCGTTTGCGTCTTCGATGTGATCCATGACGTGACAGTGAATCAGCCACGTGCCGGGTTTGGCATCGGCTTTGACCGCCACGTCGATCCGCTGGCCGGGAGCCACCAAGACGGTATCCTCGATGTCGCGATAGTCGACCGGCGCTGCGTCGCGCGCGATGATCTGTTGGTAATGCCCATGCGTGTGCATGGTATGGAACTCTTCGCCGGAAATGTTGATCCAGCGAATGCGAAAGCGTTCGCCGGCGCGAACGTCGAGCGCGCGCGTCGCGGGATACTCTTTGCCGTTCAGTGTGAAATGGTTTTCGGCGCCGCTCTGGATCTGCCAGGAGGAGATCATCTCGAGAAAATCGTGCGCGAAGCCGCGCTCGATCGGACGCGGATCGGACGGTTCGACGATGATCGCACCATACAGGCCGGAATCGAGCATGGTCTCTTGATCGTGCGTGTGGTAAATGAACGTGCCTGGCTGGTCGGCGACGAAGCGATAGACGAAGTTCCCGCCCGCGGGGACGAGCGGTTGCGAGATACCGCCGACGCCGTCCATCGTCACAGGAATGTCGTGCACGCCGTGCAGATGGATCGAGTCGGGCATTGGGCCGTTGTTGGTATAATCGATGACCAGCGTGTCGCCTTGGCGCACCACGAGCGCGGGGCCGGGCACGACTCCGTTGTACGTGTTCGCCATCACCGTCAAACCCGGTTTGAGGCTCCAGGGCGCGGCACGTTCGACGATATGAAAGATTTTGGTGCGCCCCCGCCGCAATGGGATCGCCTGATAAGCGCCGTCACTGCGTTGGAAGACGGAAGACTCCCCTGGAGCCGGCGTCGCGACTGGAACGGCGCCCCGAATGGGCTGCAAGCCGAGGGAGGCAGCGTTGGCTGAAACGCCTTCATCGGCGTCCGCCAAAGCCGCCACCGGAAATGCCGCGAAGGCAAACACGGCGAATCCGGCGATCGCGCAAGCAGGCAGAAACCGCGGGAGGTTCATTTAGGCAAGCCTAACATTAGGTAAACCTAACATTTCTGGTAGGCGCACCTTTTCCCTTGGGGTGGGTTGGCTTTGCAAACGAGCCGACGCAGGCGCAGCTCGACGTTGGCTCAGCTTCAGATCATGCGAAACGTCGCGCCATCCGAAGCAACCAAGAGCGAGCCTGAAGAGAACTAGGGTCTCTGGGGAACGTCTAGCCCCTGTCCGAACCGTCGCCGAATGATTTATTTACGCTCGGGTCAGGGTTTAGGCATAATTGCGGCTCTCGCACTAACGGCTGGCTGCGGTGGATCGCAGCAGCCGATGGCGAGTGCGCCGACGGGGGTTCAATCCGCAGCGCGCTCTCAGCAGCAATCGCTTAACGGGTACTATCTCGCTAAAATCACTACCGTAGTCGGGAATGGCCTTCCCGGGTCCTCACTTTGCTTTCGGTTCAAGCCTAATGGCAGTTGGTCCAGTAGCGGTAGCGCAAGCTTTACCGGGACGTACCTCACTTCGGGCAAAGATTTGTTCGCAGCCGCCATTTGGCTCCCATCACCGGCAGTCTTTTTAAGCTTCCAAGGTATCGTCAATGCGAAGCAAGGCTCCGGCAAATATACCTCAGGCAGCCAGAATGCACAGGTCTCCGGCGGTGGGACATTTACGCTGAAGGCAGCGCAAAAGGGCTGTGGCTAACGAAACCAAGCCCGCCTTTTATAGGCAAGTGCCCATAAGACCGACCGCTCATCTATGAAGGCGACCAAAACTCGCGATGCCGCTTGTGTCACGGTATAATTATCAGGGTCCTTTTGATTACAGGTGAGGCGTAAAGATGAACCTGGTTATCTGCTCGATCTTGACGTTAGCAGCCTTAGCGCCGGCCCCAGAGATTGCGGGGACGATCGTCGATTACAATGGCAGGCTTGTCTCGGGGGTGCCCGTATCGGTCATTGCACTTTACGCTAATCAAATAGTAGAAAAGACCCTATCCGGGTCGGATGGTTCCTTCCATTTTACGGATCTTGCCCTTGGCGCTTACGGTTTGGAAGCTAAAACCGACTCAGGTGCGCAATATCTGACCCAATCCGCGTGGTCGGTTTTACGAACGTCGTGCGCCTTCGATTGGTTAAGGGATTGTGCCAAACCCCGATCGCGATTTCGAGAGACCGCCCGTGAGTGGGCGTAGGCAACCCTAGCGGCTTAGGCAAAACCCGGAGGTTCGCCGGGCTGTCGCGGCGGTTCGGCGAAGACCCCACGGCGAAGAGCCATTGGTAGCGAGCCATTACTTAGGGGAGTAGAGTTTGCCGGACGTACGGTTTGAACGGACGCTGCGGGTTCCAGCCGATCCCGCGTATGAGGCCTTAGGCTATCTGCTCGAGGCGATTGCCAAGCAAGACGGACCTTGGCGGGGCTTCGCGCTGCACATCAGCTTAGGTGATCTCCGTCTTCCCGATGTCGGATACGTGGCCGTGCCAATCCGACTCACGGTCGTCAAGAGCGACAAGGAAACGCGATCTTTCGACATCACCTTCAATGCGTCAAGCCTTCCCGCCGCCTTTCCCGGCTTCACTGGAACGATCTCCTTGCGACCGGGCAGCCTCGGCGAATCTTCGCTCCAATTGTCGGGAGCGTACGATCTGCCGATGCAGTTCTTTGGGAAGCTGCTCGATGCAGCGCTGACGCCGCGCGTCGCCGTGCGTTCGCTCGAAAACTTCACCGACGAAATCGCGGCTGCGTGCGAGGCGCGCGTGGAGGCCCGCGAAGCCGAGTTCGCCCGTTACCGCTTTTATGCGACCACGCCTCGGTGAACGAAGGGCGCACCGGGTGCTGCATCGTTGGAGGCGGCCCCGCCGGAATGATGGCCGGCCTTCTGCTGGCGCGCGCCGGCGTGCGGACGGTTTTGCTGGAAAAGCACGCCGACTTCTTGCGAGACTTCCGCGGCGACACGATTCACCCGTCAACGCTGGAAGTCATGGCCGAGCTCGGTTTGCTCGAATCGTTTCTGAAGCGGCCGCACCAAAAGGTGACGACCTTAGCCGGTAACCTCGGCGACACACTCGTTACCGTGGCCGATTTCACCCATCTCCCAACGCGCTGCAAGTTTGTAGCCTTTATGCCGCAGTGGGAATTTTTGAACTTTCTGGCCGAAGAAGCGAGGCGCTTTCCAACCTTCGACTTGCGCATGCAAGCGCGTGCTGAGGACCTGTTGTGGGAGAACGGCCGCGTCGCGGGCGTACGCGCACAGACACCGAGCGGCACTCTTGAAATACGCGCCGGCCTTACGATCGCCGCCGACGGGCGAGAATCCGTCGTGCGGCAACGCGCCGGGCTCGACCCAATGGAACTAGGTGCGCCGATGGACGTGCTCTGGCTGCGCTTGAGCAAACGCCCCGACGATCCGCACCAGACATTCGGGTACATCCGAGACGGCCGGATTATGGCGCTGATCGACCGCGGTGCCTATTGGCAATGCGCGTACGTCATTTCGAAGGGGTCGCATAGCCGGCTGCAAGAGGGCGGTTTGGACGAGTTCCGCCGCCAGGTGAGTGCGATCGTGCCTTTTCTGAGCGATCGCGTCGACGAGATCGCGAGCTGGGATGACGTCAAGCTGCTGACCGTGCGGGTGAATCGCTTACGGCAATGGTATCGCTCGGGACTGCTGTGCATTGGCGACGCTGCGCACGCGATGTCGCCCATTGGAGGCGTCGGCATCAATCTCGCGATCCAAGACGCGGTCGCTGCGGCAAACATGCTGGCCGGCAGGCTGCGTTCCGGCGAGGTTACGGTGCAAGATCTTCGCGCGGTTCAACAACGGCGCGAAGCCCCCGCTAAACTCACGCAAACACTGCAGCTCTTCATTCAGAGCAAAATCATCGGGAAAGTTCTAGCAGATGGACGCGCACCGCTGCTGAGCCGATTGCCCGCACTCGTGCGACGCCTTCCCTTTCTGCCGCGCATCCCCGGGCGGCTCGTCGGCCTCGGTTTCCGCCCCGAACACGTGGACCGGACCGGCGTAGCCTAGTTACCCCGGCCTTTATTCAAAGACGATGCCGGTCTGCTGAACCTCACGATATGGTAACAGCCAAACTAGCGACTCGTCGTGCAGATCCACGACCTGTACCCGGTTTCCGAACGGATCGATGAAGTCACAGCGAAACGGTGGAATCAGCTTGATGCCGTACTTGGCCGTCAACTTCTCGCGCACGTTGCGGAGCTGCTCTTCATCCCGCACCATCAAGCCGAAGTGACGCGTTCGGCTCTTCGCGACTTCGTCCACCTCGAACATCGCAAGAAATTGATGCTCGCCGAGTTTAAAAAACGCGTCGCCCTCGCCTTCGTTCAGCTTTTCCAAGTTGAAAACGTCCTGGTAAAACTCGACTGCCCGATCGATATCGTCGACCTCGATCGCGATGTGGTTGATCCCATAAACCTTGACGCTCATGAGGCTCACTACCCGATGCCCTGCGATGATGGTTGCAGGCTGCGCGGCAGGTCGATGATCACGCGAGTGCCCTCACCGGCCTGGCTTTCAATCGCAATCTTGCCTCCGATTCGTTCGACCGCGCGCTTGGCGATAGCGAGCCCCAGCCCCGACCCTTCCGAAATGTTGCGAGTGCTCCCACGATAAAACCGGTCGAAAGCGTGCTCGAGATCCTGAGCGTCCATGCC
>JBAVTZ010000188.1:0-6156 GCA_049696515.1 Candidatus Cybelea sp.
CGGCGGTCCTGTGCGCGCGGGGAGCGGCGCGGGCCGGCGCGGGCTACGTGACGGTCGCGACACCAAGCTCGACGGTTAACCTGCTGCGTGCGCATTTGATCGAGCAAGTGGTGGTTGGCCTAGCCGATCACGCTTCGCCTGAAACGGTGGCCGAGGACCTGGCGGACATTTCGAAACGCAACGGGGCAGTCGCGATCGGCCCCGGTTTGGGACTCGATACGCGCACGGCCGAGATCTTCGCGCTCTTTCTCGAGGCAAATAAGCTGCCGATCGTCGTCGACGCCAGCGGTCTCTTCCATTTGAGCAAACGCCTCGAGCTGTTGCGTGGTAAGCCGAGCTTGGTGACGCCGCATGCCGGCGAGTTCGCGCGCCTCTCGGGACGTGGAACGATCGCGCCTGGGACGCGCGTCGAGCGGATCCGCGAGTTCGTCAACCGCACCGGGGTCACCACGCTCCTCAAGGGTACCGACACGCTGATTTATGACGGCACGACCGTTCATATAAACACGACTGGGACCAGCGCGCTCGCGACGGCCGGGAGCGGCGACGTGCTCACCGGGATTATCGCGACGCTGATGTCACAGGGCTTGGCGCCGGTTGATGCAGCGCGCGTGGGCGCATACTGGCACGGTTTGGCCGGCCGCTATGCGTCCCAGCGCCGACCCGTCGGCGTAATCGCCGGCGACGTCGTCGACGCGCTAGGCGATGCACTGCCCGCTACGAACGAAGGAGCCACGCTCGTACCCGTCATGTAGGCAGTAATCGCCCGCGCGTCGCGACGATCAGCGGAGTGAGAAACTCGGTTGCGCGTTGGGCGGCCTCGGCGCCGCGCCGCGCCGCACAGGCATCGATGAGCGCACTGCCGACGACGACCGCGTCGGCGAGATCTGCGAAGTTGCGTACATCCTCGGGCCGGCTAAGACCAAAACCGATTGCGAGTGGTTTGCCGGTGCACTGGCGCAAAAAGCCGAGTTGCGCGCTCAGCGGTGCAAGGTTCGGCGCGCTGCTTGCGCCGGTAACCCCGAGACGCGAGACGACGTAGACGAAACCGGTCGCAGCGGCGGCAATTCGCGCCGCGCGTTCGGGTGAACTCGTTGGCGCGACCAGCAGCGGCATCGCGATGCCGCGTGCCTGCAATGCGCGGCGAAGCTCTTCGGCTTCTTCCAGCGCGACGTCCGGAACGATTGCGCCGGCAACGCCCGCTGCCGCTGCCTCCTCCGCGAACCGCTCGATGCCAAACCGAAAAATCGGATTGAAATAGGTGAAAAGCACGATCGGCGCGCTGCTCGCCGCGCATCGCAATACCAATCCGAGCACGTCGGCGACGCGCGTTCCGCCAGCAAGCGCGCGTGCCCCCGCCGATGCGATCGTGGGGCCGTCGGCCAGCGGGTCGCTGTAGGGAATACCGAGCTCGATGACATCGGCTCCGCCAGCGCTCAACGCCTCGAGGACTGCTTCGGTGGTGGCGAGGTAGGGATCGCCTGCCATTAAGTACGGAATGAAGGCCAAACGCCCGGCGCGCTTTGCGCGATCGAAGGCTTGGGCTAACATCGCGCGATGTCCTTATCGCCGCGACCGCTCAGATTGACCAATATCAGGTCGTCCGCGCCGCGGTGAGCGGCGAGTTTGCGCGCGAACGCGATCGCATGTGCGCTTTCGAGTGCCGGCACGATCCCCTCGCAGCGCGCAAACTGGCGGAAAGCCTCGAGCGCTTCGGCATCGGTGATGCTGACGTAGGTCGCGCGCCCCGATTCTTTGAGCGCGGCGTGCTCGGGGCCGACGCCGGGATAATCGAGACCGGCACCAATCGAGTGCGTCGCGAGCGTTTGACCGTCGTCGTCTTGCAGTACGTAGGAACGCGAGCCGTGCAGCACGCCGACGCGTCCGGCTCCCAGCGAGGCTGCGTGCCTCTCGCCGTTCACCCCTTCCCCGCCGGCCTCGACGCCCCAGAGCCGCACTTGGGGGTCCTCGATGAACCCGGTAAAGATGCCCATCGCGTTGCTCCCGCCGCCGACGCAGGCAACCACGTCGCTCGGTAAGCGTGCGTAACGTTCCAGCGTTTGGCGGCGGGCCTCGATGCCGACGGCCTTCTGCAGCTCGCGCACCAGTGAGGGATACGGGTGCGCGCCTACCACACTGCCGATAACGTAAAAGGTATCTTCGATCCGTTCGGCCCAGACACGAAAGGCTTCGTTGGTCGCATCTTTGAGGCGCTGCGTTCCGCTCTTTACCGGATGCACCGTCGCACCCAGCAGCCGCATGACGTGCACGTTGAGAGCCTGCCGCTCGACGTCTATCGCACCCATGTAGACGTCAACTGGGAGTCCGAACTTCGCGCCTACTGTGGCGGTCGCGACGCCGTGCTGGCCCGCCCCAGTCTCGGCCAGCAGCCGGCGCTTGCCCATACGCAGCGCGAGCAGCGCTTGGCCGACCGTATTGTTAATTTTGTGCGCGCCGGTATGGTTGGTGTCCTCACGTTTCATCAAGAGCGGAGCAGCCGAAACATCCGCGATATAACGTTCGCAGCGGTAGAGCGGCGAGGGGCGTCCGACGAAATCGCGCAAAACGGCGTGGTATTCGTTCCAAAAGCCGGGATCGGCGAAAGCGCTTTCGATGGCCCGGTCGAGCTCGTCGAGGGCGGCGATCAGGACTTCGGGAACGAATCGTCCGCCGAAGGTGCCGAAATAGCCGTCGAGGCTGGTGCTCATTATGCCGCGCGCACCGCATGCACGAAGGCACACATTTTCGCGCTATCCTTCCGTCCGTTGGTTTCGATCCCGCTCCGCACGTCGACCCCGAAGGGACGGGTCGCTTCCAAACATTCGGTCACGTTGCCAGGCGTAAGGCCGCCGGCGATCACGACGCGCCGCGTCCTGGCTATCGGCGCTGCATGCTCCCACGCAAAGGTGCGGCCGGTTCCACCCGCCATCCCGTCGCGCTGGGAATCGAAGAGCAGTAACGCTTGCGGAAATCGGTCGCAGCGAACATCCATCGGCGTGGAGTTTCGCTCGACCGGAATCGTTTTGATCGCGTGCTCGCCGTACCGCGCGACGAACTCCGGCCGTTCTTTGCCGCAAAACTGCAGCCACGCACGCGGAAAGAGTGTGCGCACGAACTCCACCTCCGCCTCGGTGGGATTCACGAAGACGCCGACCGCAGCGATCGATCGCGGCACGAGTTCGGCGATGGCCGCAGCCGCGCTCCACGAAATGCGTCGCGGCGAGGGCGCGAAGATCATCCCGAAGGCATCGGCGCCGGCCTCGATCGCCAACTCGACGTCATTCCAGGCGGTGCAGCCGCAGAACTTGATCCAGGTGTCAGCCATCGGATGCAATCGTCCGAGCGTGCTGGAAGGTGCGCCACGCCGCTCCGCTTTCCAGCAGGTTTCTAGCACGCTCGAATGCCGCCGGAAGGTGGGGTTCGGCACCGGCGACGTGAAACGCGACGGCAGCGTTGAGCGCCACGACGTTCGCCGCCGGTGTCCGCGCACCGCTGAGCACTTCCATGAATGCATCGCAGCAGGCGCGCACCGAACGCGCGCGCGGCGTGCGCATCGGGGTCGTAACGCCGAATGCCGAGGGGTCCAAACGCCATAAGTGTGCGTCGTATTCGTCGAACGAATAGATCAGCGTCGGGGCATCGCCAACCACTTCGTCCACGCCGCTGCAGCCATGCACGACGGCACCGCGCCGCGCGCCCAAAGCGCGTAGCGCCCGTCCGACTTTTTCGACCAGCTCCGCGCGCGCGACGCCGACGACCAGATGGGTTGCTCGCGCCGGGTTGGTCAACGGCCCGAGCAGATTAAAGATCGTGCGAACCCCCAGCTCGCGCCGCACCGGAGCCGCGTTGCGCATCGCCGGATGGTAGCGCGGTGCGAACATAAAGGTGAAGCCGCAGCGATAAAGCATCGTTTCGGCGAGCTGGGGCGAAATCTCGAGCGGAAAGCCGGCGGCTTCTAAAACGTCGGCGCTGCCGCAGGTGCCCGAGGCGGCGCGATTACCGTGTTTGGCGACTGGAATCCCACCCGCTGCCACAACCAGCGCGGTCATCGTCGAAATGTTGATCGTGCTCGCCTGATCGCCGCCGGTGCCGACCACGTCGATCACCATCGGCAGCTTATGCTCGACGCGCAGGCTACGTTCGCGCATCGCGTTCGCCGCACCGACGATCTCGTCGACGGTTTCGCCCTTCGACGCCAGCGCCGCGAGGAGCGCGGCCGCTTGCACCGGCGTGTAGCTTGCATCCATGATATCGCCCACGAATGCGGCGGCTTCATCGTGCGCGAGATCTTCATGCGCAACCACACGCCGCAACAAGGGTGCGAACTCTTGCAAAACAGAAACCCCCGCCGGGTCGGCAGGGGCTTGCGTTTTCGAACTCATTTGGCTCGCGTCGCGCAATGGGCTACCCTCCCCGACCTCTCGAGTGGCAGGAATACCAGCGCCAGGCCCAACGCGACGTAGTCATGTGCGAACTATGCAATCACAGCGAACGCGGCTTTGTCAAGAGAAAGTTGCTAACAATCCGTTCGCCGTGCTCACTCAGCACCGATTCAGGATGGAATTGCACGCCGTGGACCGGGCGATCGCGATGAGCCACACCCTGCACGACGCCGTCATCGCTGCGCGCGTTGACCCGCAGCGCATCGGGGATACTGGCAGGGTCTAAGCAGAGCGAATGGTAGCGGGTTGCCGCAAGCGGGGTTGGCAGCCCGGCAAAGAGGCCGCTGCCGTCGTGCGCGATCGGCGAGGTCTTGCCGTGCATTTGGCGCGGCGCGTGCGTCACCGTCGCGCCCAAGCTTTCGCCGATTGCTTGCAGACCAAGGCAGACCCCGAGAACCGGCATCCCGCGGCCGATCGCCGCGTCCAGCACAGCCATCATCTGGGGCGCGTGCTCCGGCCGGCCGGGCCCCGGTCCCACCACCAGCGCATCGTATTCGTCGAGCAGGCTTGGTTGCAGCCGCGGATCGTCATTGAGCATCACGTCCGGCGCGACGCCTTGCGACGCGAGCAGGTGCACTACGTTGTAGCTGAAGCTGTCAAAGTTGTCGACGAAGAGAACCCGGCGAATGGAGGCAGTCATTCGATTCCGAGTACCTCGCGCGCAACGCCGGTTTTATGCAGCACTTCCTCGTACTCCGCAATCGGATCGGAATCGGCTACGATGCCGGCCGATGCTTGCCACCACGCCTGGTGATCCTGCACGTGGACGCTGCGCAGCGTGATGCACGAATCGAAATCACCGCCGAACGACCACCGCCCGATGCTTCCGGCGTAAAAGCCGCGCGTTACCGGTTCGAGATCGTCGATGAGCTGCATCGCGCGGAGCTTCGGCGTGCCGGTCACGGTGCCCGCCGGGAATCCGGCGCGGAAGAGATCGAGCGCATCGCATCCGTCGCGCAGGCGGCCGACGACGTTCGAAACGATGTGCATAACGTGACTGTAGCGCTCGATTTGCAGCAGCTCGTCAACGTGCACGCTGCCGTACTCGCAGACCGACCCCAGGTCATTGCGCCCCAAGTCCACCAGCATGACGTGTTCGGCGCGTTCCTTCTCGTTAGCCAGCAGCTCCGCCGCGATGCGTGCGTCTTCATCGTCGTCACGCCCGCGCCAGCGCGTTCCGGCAAGCGGACGAATACGCGCCCTGCGCCCTTCCAAGCGCACTAGAAACTCGGGCGACGCGCCGAGCAACTGCCCGAATTCGGTATCCACGAAGAACATATACGGTGACGGGTTGCGGCGGCGCAGCGCACGATAGAGATCGAAAGCGCTCCCCTCCAGATCCGCCCCGAAACGAATCCCTAACTGCAGCTGATAGACGTCGCCCTCGAAGATTCGCCGCTTTACTTCGGCCGCGAGTTGGAGGTAACGCTCGCGCTCGATCGATTGCTGCGGGCGGCTTGCGGCGCGGATCGGAGCGGGCAGGGCGGGTTTCGCTGCAAGCAATCGCTCGACGTAGCCGTCGATGCGACGGTCGAGTTCTACAGTGTCCTCGCCGCTGACCCAGATCGTCAGCAGATCGGTGAAGTGATCGAAGATCAGCCAGGTAGCGGGAATGGCGACGTACGCGGCCGGCATCCACGGGGCCGCGGCGACTCGCGGCGGCAGCCGCGCTTCGGTACGCGCCGCGTCATAGGAGAATGCCAGCAACGCCCCG
>JBAVTZ010000189.1:0-3765 GCA_049696515.1 Candidatus Cybelea sp.
CGGAACGGCCGGATCGGTTTTCGATTCTGCCGATGGCGACTTCGGACATTTCGGCGGTGACGCGCATCGAACGAGCTTGTTTTTCCACGGTGTGGCCCCCCGATGCGTTCTACAACGAGCTGGCCACCAACAAGTTAGCTCACTACTTCATTGGGCGATTCGGAGACCGGGTGGTCGCCTACGGCGGCATTTGGGTGATCTTGGAAGATTCCCACGTCACTACGCTGGGCGTCGATCCAGAGTATCGAGGTCGAGGCTTCGGCGAGGTATTGCTGTTGCGGCTTATCGACGAGGCGATCGAACGCAGCGCCGCTTGGATGACGCTGGAGGTTCGCGAGAGCAACACGATTGCGCAGCGGCTTTATCGCAAGTACGGATTTACGACCGTGACGATGCGGACCGGGTACTACAGCGACGACAACGAAAGCGCCTTGATCATGTGGGCAGGCAGTCTCCGCAGCGAGCTCTACCGAAACCGGCTGCGTGTCTTACGTTCACGATTCACACCGTAGTGGCAAACTTTGTTGAACTGGCGTGCCGCGTCCGCGACCATCTGGGTCAACAGCATCGCTACGCGCATAGCCTGCGCGTCGCTCGCTGTGCGGATCTGCTCGCCCAGCGTCACGGCAGCGATCCGGCCCGAGCGCGGCTGGCGGGACTTCTTCACGATCTCGCCCGACTCTATTCGCCCGAACGGCTAGTCGAGGACTGTGAAACCAGAGGCTTCGCGATTGACGCGTACGAGCGCGAGCATCCAGTCGTCCTACACGCACGTCTCGGTGCAGCGCTCGCGCACGAACTCTTCGGGGTCAACGACCCGGAGGTGCTTTCCGCGATCGCAAAACACACGACCGGAGCGGCCGAGATGTCGCTTTTGGACCGGATTGTTTATCTCGCCGATTCGCTCGAACCCGCACGAACGTTCGCCGAACGCGGCGCGCTTTGGCAGCTCGCGATGCGCGACGACGTCGCCGCAATGCGAGAGCTTTTGCTGGTAACGTTGCGCCACCGCGTGCGCAAGGGAGGAAGCGTGGCGCCGGCGACGCTGGCAGCGGCCGAAGCCTATGGGTTGAGGCCAGCCGAGTGGCTCGCTCCGGAGGTACAAGCATCGGCGAGCTGATCGACGTCGTTCGCGATAGCGCGCTCGACAAAAAGGGTGAAGGCTTCATGGCGCTCGACGTGCGCGCCCGAACGATCCTGGCCGACACGTTTGCGATCGTCACGGGACGTTCGAAGGTCCAGACGCGAGCGATCGCCGACGCCGTCATCGAGGCGATTCGCAGCAACGGCTATAGCGTCTCACGCGTCGAAGGCTATGCCGATGGATCCTGGATTCTCATTGACTTGGGCAACGTGATCGTGCACGTCTTTACGCCGGATCAGCGAGCCTTCTACAATCTCGAGCGACTTTGGTCTTCCTTCGACTCGGCTCAGGGTGACCGATCCGAGCAACGGGCGCAAGGCTCGTGAAAGCGCGCCGCCCAACGCATCAGACTCGAGCCTCCCGAGCGCGCCGCGAGTTCTGGAAACGACTCGGCGTTTGGATTTTCATCGTCTTCTTCGCCCTCAGCGTGGCTGGCGGCCTGATCATCGTGACTTCGTCACTTCGCGCGCGATGAGCCAATCGAAGGTCGCCGAAAGAGTCGCCGACGGCGCGGACGGCGTAGCCGAGCTGCACGCTCGATACGTGCTGACACCGTGGGTTGCGCAGAGCGGTAGGCGCCCCCCAACGATCGTCCGCGGGCACGGTTCCTATTTGTACGATCAAGAGGGTGCGCGCTACCTCGATTTTTCGGCCGGCCTGGTCGCGGTGAACCTCGGACATGGTCATCAGCGCGTAGCGAGCGCGATAGCCGAGCAGGCGCAGCGCATCGCCTACGTTGCCCCGAGTCTCGGCAACGATCAGCGAGCCGCGTTGGCTCGGGCAATCGTTGAGATCGCGCCGTGGACCGAAGGCGGGCGTATCTTCTTTACCACCGGCGGCGGAGAAGCGAACGAAGATGCAATCAAATTCGCCCGCACGCTGACCGGACGCCACAAGGTGCTTACCGCCTATCGATCCTTCCACGGTTCCGCGCCGGGTGCCGGCACGCTGACGGGCGAGAACCGGCGATGGCCGAACGAGCCGGGTATTCCCGGCGTCGTGCGCTTCTTCACGCCTTTCCCATATCGCAGTCCGTTCCACACGCGCGATGCACGTGAAGAGGCAGATCGCGCGATCGCGCATCTCGAGCAGATCCTCACGTACGAGGGCGGCCAGAATATTGCCGCGCTGCTGATCGAACCGGTCGTCGGCGCCAACGGGGTCATCGTCTATCCGGAGGGATATCTCGCGCGGGTGCGCGAGCTCTGCGATCGACATGGAATCCTTCTCGTTTTCGATGAGGTAATGACCGGTTTCGGTCGCACCGGCGAGGCCTTTGCAGCACAGCGCTTCGGGGTAACGCCGGATATTTTCACCTTTGCTAAAGGCGTAACGTCGGCGTACGTACCGCTCGGCGGCGTCGCGCTGCGCGAATCGCTCGCGTCACATTTCGACCGCCACCCGTTGCCGAGCGGCCATACGTTCAGCGGTCATCCGCTCGCGATGGCCGCCGGTCTCGCAGCACTGCGCGCGTACCAAGACGAGCGGATTTTCGAGCGGGCACGCACGCTCGAGGGGTGGCTGCGTACGCGCCTCGAGGCGCTGCAGCGAAAACACGCCGTCATCGGCGAAACGCGCGGCGTTGGCGCGTTCTTCGGCATCGAGCTCGTCTCCGACGGCGAAGCGCGCACACCGCTGGTGGCCTGGCAGGGGAGTGAATCGCTCCAATGGTTCCTCAATGACTTGCTCGCCCACGGACTCTACGTTTATGGTCGTTACAACGTTCTGATCGTCACTCCGCCGCTGACGATAGCGCCCGAGCAGCTCGACGAAGCCTTCGCAATTCTCGACCAGGCCCTCTCCCGTTTAAGCGCTAGGAACGACGATGCGACTGCAAATCCATGACAAAGCAACCCTCGAGGCAATCGGCGAGGTAACCATCGCCGGCGGCGAGGCGATCGGCCGCGCGGTAGCGAGCGCCCGCGAAGCATTCGCTACCTGGAGCCGCGTCCCGGTCGTCGAGCGTGCGCGTCTCTTCTTCCGCTACGCCGACGCGCTCGAACGCCGGCACGAAGAGCTGGCGCTCTCGGTCTCGCGCGAAAACGGTAAGACACTTGCCGATGCGCGCGCCGAAGTGCGGCGAGGGATCGAGGCCGTCGAGTTTGCCTGCGGCATGCCGTCGCTGATGATGGGCGACGCGCTTCCCGACATCGCACGCGGCGTCGACTCGATCTCGCTGCGCTATCCGCTTGGCGTTTGCGTCGGAATCACGCCGTTCAACTTTCCGGCAATGATCCCGCTCTGGATGTTTCCGATCGCGATCGCGGCCGGAAACACGTTTGTTCTGAAGCCATCGCCGCAAACGCCGCTAACGTCCGAGCTTCTCAGCTCCGTCGCCAACGAGTGCAAATTCCCCGAAGGCGTGCTGAACGTCGTACACGGCGACGCCGAAACCGCCGAGTCGTTGATCGATCATCCGGAGGTCGCGGCCGTTTCGTTCGTCGGTTCGTCGAAGGCTGCGCAACTCGTGCAAGAGCGAGCGGTGCGCGCTCACAAACGCGTCCAGGCACTGGGCGGCGCTAAGAACTATCTCGTCGTCATGCCCGACGCCGTGAACGGCACCACCTGTGACGCCGTCATCGCTGCGGCATTTGGCGGCGCGGGACAACGCTGCTTAGCCG
>JBAVTZ010000190.1:0-10967 GCA_049696515.1 Candidatus Cybelea sp.
GCGCCATTGCCGCCGCCCGCATCGTCGCACCGGTAGCAAGCCCATCGTCAACCACGATCGCCACTTTCCCGGCAATATCGGGTTCGGGGCGCGCGTCGCGATAGACAATCTCGCGACGGCGAAGCTCGCCGATCTCGCGCTGTATGACCTCTTCCAAGGCTTGCTCGTCAACACCGAGGGATTCGATCAGTTCATCGTCGACGACGCAGGTACCATCGCTGGCGAGTGCGCCCATTGCGAGCTCCTCGTGGCCCGGAACGCCAAGCTTGCGGACGACATAGACATCAAGGGGAGCGTGGAGCCGCGTCGCGATTTCGTAGCCGACGGGAACTCCGCCGCGAGGAAGCGCCAGGACGATCACGGCGGGGTTGTCTGCATAAGCCGCCAGCGAGTCGGCGAGCCGCTTGCCCGCGTCGGCGCGGTCGCGGAAGAGCTGCATGGCTCAACTCTTCCATGGCAGCCCTTGGGGCCCTATTCGGGAACGCCGCCGTCGTGTTCGATGATTGCTTGCGTGCTCGATGGCGGGTGGCAGAAGATCGTGCCCGGCACCGGCTCGGGCGTGAACGCCGTCGGGGATTGGGAGAAATCGAACATGTCCGCCATCGAGGTGGCCGTTGCATCGCTCGTGCCTAGCGAACCGAGACCGAAGTTCTCTTCGACGAACTTGAGAATGCTGCCGAAGTCGTACTGCGTGTGCGAAACGAGGCCTGGCTTGCTGAACGGAGATATGACGATCATCGGCACGCGGAAGCCGAGGCTGGTGTAGTTGATTTGCGGCGGCGGTACGTTGTCGTACCAGCCGCCCCAATCGTCCCAAAGCAGCACGATTGCCGTATTGTTCCAGTACTTGCTCTTGCCTATCAGGTTGACCATCGAAGTGATCCAATGTGGTCCGTGGTTACAGCCGCTGGCCGGGTGATCCGAATCGGCTAGTGTGGGGATCACCCACGAGACGGCTGGGAGCGAACCGCTCTTTACGTCGGCGATCACATTTGTATTGGGCTCGCTGACATTCTTCTTCCAGTCGGGACTGTAGCGAACTTTCTTGATTGCATCGAAGCCGTTCCACACGAGCCCGGAGAAGTCGTGGCCTTTACCCTTATAGTTGTCGACGTAGTACTTCCACGAAACGTTGGCGGCATCGAGCAGATCGGCCATGGTGGCGTACTGGGTGAAGCAGGGGAACGGGCCGCCAAACTCGCGCACCTGGCCGTTGGTTTTGATGATCGCCGTCACCGTGCCCACGGTAGCGTCACAGCCCCAGGGCATTCCGTCGGGCTGATCGGTGAGCGATTCGTGCGCGTTGAGCCGAATCGTTCCCGCGATAATTTGCTGATGCGCGATGAAACTGCTAGCGGTCGCCGTGAAGAACATATGGTCGGCGAGTGTATATTGTTTCGCGAAATCCCAGTAGGCCTTGGTTTCGGAGCGTTCAATGTATGCGTACGGGTAGAGCTTTGCCGGTTGGCCGGTTCCCTCAGCTCCAAACCGTATCTTGTCGAAGCCGTTCATCTTGCCGTGATTGTACTCGATCTCGAAGCCGTTGTGGCTGTGGTCGATGTCGGTCCCCAGGCCCTGGATGTCGGTGGTTTCGAGCGTAACCGCTTTGAGCGGAACCATTTGACCCGGCTTGCACCAGGGCGCCGGTTCGCACGGCCCGGACATAACCGTGTCGGCCCCCGGAAAGCCGGCAAAAACGTTGTCGAAGCTGCGATTTTCTTGAAGGAAAATGACCACGTGCTGGATCGGCGTTGAAGACGGCGGCAGCGATCGATTCGGGGGCGGAGCGCTCGTTATCGAGCCGCTGCAACCGGCCCAAATAAGTGCCGAAGTAAGAACGGCGAGACCGAAGGAAGTTTTTGACAACGCTGCGCGCCTTCTATTGGGTCCCTACTCGGGAACGCCGCCGTCGTGCTCGATGATCGCCTGCGAGCTGCCCGATCCCTTGCAGGGGATGGTGTGCGGCGGCGGCTCCGGCACAAACTTCATGGGCGGCTGCGAGAAGTCGAAGATGTCCGCCATGGACGTGGCCGTCACGTCGCTCGTGCCTAAAGAACCAAGCCCGAAGTTCTGCTCGATGAACTTGAGAACGCTTCCGAAGTCGTACTGTGTGTGCGAAACTAACCCCGGCTTGCTGAACGGAGATATGACGACCATCGGGACGCGGAAGCCTAGGCTGGTGTAATTAATCTGCGGCGGCGGTACGTTGTCGTACCATCCGCCCCAGTCATCCCACATGAGGACGATCGCGGTGCTGTCCCAATACTTGCTTTTGCCGATCAGGTTGACGACCGAGGTAATCCAGCGCGGTCCATGATTGCAGCCGCTGGCCGGGTGGTCTGAATTTTCCAGTGTCGGTATTACCCATGAGACCGCCGGGAGCGAGCCGTTCTTCACGTCGCTCAGCACGTTCGTGGTGGGTTCGCTGATGTGCGTCTTCCAATCCGGACCGTAGCGAACTTTCTTGATGTCATCGAAACCGTTCCAAACCTCGCCCGAGAAGTCCGAGTCTTTACCCTGAAAGTCGGCGACGTAGTACTTCCACGAGACGTTGGCTGCGTCGAGCAGATCGGCCATGGTGCCGTATTGCGTGAAGCAGGGGAACGGTCCGCCAAACTCGAGCACCTGGCCGTTGGTTTTGATAACCGCGGTAACCGTGCCGGCCGGTGCGTCGCAACCCCACGGCATTCCGTCGGGCTGATCGGTGAGCGACTCGTGCGCGTTGAGTCTCGTGGTTCCGGCGATGATTTGCTGGTGGGCGATATAGCTGCTCGCCGTCGCGGTAAAGAACATGTGGTCGGCAATCGCGTACTGCTTCGCAAAGTCCCAATAAGGCTTCGTCTCCGAACGCTCGATAAATGCGTACGGGTAACGCTTTGCCGGTAGGCCGGCTCCGGCGGCGCCGAAGCGGATCTTATTGAAGCCGTCCATCTTACCGTGGTTGTACTCGACCTCGAAGCCGTTGTGACTGTGGTCGATGTCCGTGCCAAAACCTACTGACTCGGTGCTTTCTAGCGTAATCGCTTTGAGCGGAATCTTTTGACCTGCCTTGCACCAGGGCGCCGGCAGGCACGGACCGGACATTACCGTATCGGCACCCGGAAAGCCCGCGAAAACGTTGTCGAAGCTGCGGTTCTCCTGCAGCAGGATTACGACGTGCTGAATCGGTGCGGCCGCCGGCGACGTTGGGCTCGGTACCGCTGGTCCGGTGATCGAGCCGCTGCAGCCGCCCGCAACGAGAACCGCAGCAAGAGTAAACCATGCAGAAAACCGTCCCACGCTATCCTCCAAAGTGATGTCGTAGCATCTTTTTGCGAGAAGGGCTCGAGCGCCTTGTGCAGCGCGGGCTTCCAGCGATTCTTTCGGTGACTTCAGTTATCGCGATCGGAGGGCGGCCTCTCCGGATTGCGAAAATCGCTCTGATGGAGCACAGGGCTCGGGCATTCAGGTTGGAGAACCTCCGCGGCGGCAAGCTGCCGAGCGGCCGCGTTGGACTCAACTTCCGCGGCTGCGAGCCGTAATCTCGTCGGCAGAGGGGAGACGATGATGCACGTACGTCACGCCGCAATCGTTGCAGGCGCGTTTGCGCTGATTTGCATGCTCCCGCGCGCCGCGGCGGCGGTGGACACCATTCCCTTTACTGAAGTCAACGGCGGCTTGATCGAAGTGCAGTCGTCGATTGACGGTCAGCCGCCGGTACCGATGCTGGTCGACCTCGGGGCAGGCGTGGACGTACTTTCTTCCGCGCTCGGCCGGCGATACGTGCTGGTGAACGGCAAGTATGTAAGCCTGCGCCTCACCGGCCAGCGCGTGGATCTCCCAATTGGAGCGATCGTCTCGCTGGCCCTCGGCGACGTGCATGTTGAGGCGCCACACGTTGGAATATGGAGCGGTCTCGATGGTACGGGAATAGACGGTTTGATCGCGGCGACTGCCTTCCGAGACACAGCGAGTACCTTCGACTTTCGCCACCATACGATCGTAATCGAAGATGCTCAGACATTCCCCGATCGCAAACGGTCGGCGATACGCCTCCCGCTCTTTTTGCAGGACGACCTCGGAATTTCGTTGGCGCTCTTCGCTCGCTTCGATTTCGGCAACGGCAAGACGGGTCTCTGCGAGATCGATACCGGATCGCAAGGGATCACGATCGACGAGAACCTTGCGCCGGAGCTGGGCATCAACCTCAACGATTCGAGGTACAAGCACGAGCATACGCCGACCGGGGATCAGGTCAAGGCGCGCATCTCCGCAATCGCGCTCGACGGCGATCAGGATACGCTGATCAACCAGCCCACCGTCACCTTTGCGAATTTGATCTACGATTGCAACGTCGGGAATTCGTTCTGGGAGGGGAAGAGTTTCACGCTGGATTTGCCAAACCGCGTGTTTTACGTAAACACGGCGTCTTGATTAAAACGAGGTTCGGACGGGTATAGCGCGACATGGTGTTACCTACGGGTGCGCCACCGGTGTTAATGCAAGTGGCGCAGCGGTTTTCGGCGACGAACCAGGGTGTGGTAGGGTTTCACCTGCATCGAACCTTCGACGTACACGCCGGGCTCTCGGGGCGTCACGAGGATCTCGTCATGAGCGGGATTTATGATGCCGGTTCGATTGTGAAAGTCCGGATCCTGAGCTATACGATCGACGGAAAGCCGGCGAATGGATCGGATCAAGCGGCACTGCAGCAGGGGTACGAGCATCCCAAACCCGGCGACATTCCCAATCCGCCTTTCGATTCGCGCTACCTCGGCGCGTATCAATACCAAATCGCCGGCGCGGGAACGATGTCGTTCACATCCAGCCTGAACGACACCGCCCACGGAAGCGGAAGCTTCTCATACGATGCAGCCGACAACGTGGTGGCGTATACGTATCAGCCCAACGTGCTGCCGCGATACGCGACGTCGGGCGTCGTGACCGATCGCCGCTCGGAGGTGCTGTCCGGCTACTGGGCGGTGACGCAGGAGACTCAGCAATACAAGGGCCACTATGGGCCCTTCCCGGGAACGGCAACGGTGCAGGTCGAGTTTTCGGATTTCCGTCGCTTTCCGGACCTGCAAAGCGCGATCCGCGCCCTTTAAAGCGCGCTGTGCCGCAGCGCGCTTCATAAACCAACGTTAAAGAACGTCTCGTACAATGACGCAATGCGATTATCGGTGCAGGACTATATCGACGAATTGCCCGTTTGGTCCGACGGGACGCAGGTAAGCTCCGCCCCAATGACGGGGATGCAGTGGCGGATTTGGTCGCTCGCCGCTGCCGGAAAGTTTTTCGAAGGATTCGTCGTCTTTATGACGGGGGTCGCGCTCCCACTGATCTCGCGCGAGTTTGGGATCACCGCCGCACAGAGCGGCTTGGTGACCGCGGCTACCCTCTTCGGCATTCTCGTCGGCGCAATAGGGCTGGGCAGCCTTTCGGATTACTTCGGCCGCAAACGCATGTTCGTCATCGAGATGATTATCTTCGTAGCGTTCGTCGCACTGCTGAGCCTTTCAACCAGCTTAGCGTCGCTGATTATCTCTCTGTTCGGGATAGGGCTCGCGCTGGGTTGCGACTACCCCACCGCGCACATGATCATTTCGGAGAACACCCCGAGTTCGAGCCGCGGGCGTCTGGTGCTCGGCGCGTTCGCATTTCAGGCGGTCGGCGCGCTGGCCGGCACCGGCGTCGGCTTTTTGGTCCTGTCGTACTCTCCGACGCTCGACGCGTGGCGCTGGATGTTCGCCTCCGCGCTCATCCCTGCGGCCCTCGTGACGATCGGCCGCTTTTTTATTACCGAGAGCCCGCACTGGCTGTTGACGCGCGGTCACGTGGTTCACGCCGAACGCGAGATCGCGCGGCTTCTGGTCCGAAGCCCGCAGTATCCACAAGGGGTGAGCCTCACCGAGCATGGCGGCCTTCAGCCCCAGGCCCCGCGTAACCCGAGCTTCGCGGCGCTCTTCAATAATGCGCGCAACCTTCGGGCGACTATCCTGGCGTCGGTCCCGTGGTTCTTGCAAGATCTCGGAACCTACGGCATCGGCATCTTTACGCCGACGATCCTCGCAACGGCCTTCGGCGCCCCTGCCGACCACGTGCGCAGCACGAGCGATCTCATCGCTAACGACATCTTGGCCGCCAAAGGATCGGCCATGATCACCTCACTGTTGATCGTCGGCATCATCTTTGCGATTCTACTTGCCGACCGCGTCGGCCGAATCAAGCTGCAAATTTTCGGTTTTATCGGCTGCGCGATCGGCCTTTTGCTCGCCTCGTTCTCGTCGAACTTCGCCGGGGAATCGAAGGTATTGCTGATTTTCTCAGGCTTTATGCTCTTCGACTTCATGACCAACCTTGGCCCGAACGCGCAAACCTATCTCCTAGCCGGTGAAGTCTTCCCGACGGAAATTCGCGGCATCGGCGCGGGCTTTGCAGCAGCCTTTGCCAAGCTAGGCGCCGTTCTGACCGCCTTTCTCTTTCCCATTTTGCTCGTTTCAATCGGAACGAATGCGGTCTTGTACCTGCTGATCGTCGCCTCGTTGGTCGGGGCGGTGATTACGTGGATGTTCCGCATCGAGACGACCGGTGTGAAGCTGGACCGCATTGGGATCGGCGATTCCGGTGAAGAGCTTACCTTCGTCGAGATGGTTCCCGAGGGGCAAGCATGAGACGAGCACGGCTGATTTTATGCGTGGCGCTGATCTTGGTGCCGCTTTACGCGGCACTCCCGGCCCGCGCAGCGCTAGTCACCATTGTCGAATCCGGCTCGACGCTCTTCTACCCGCTCTTTCACATTTGGATCGGAGAGTATGCCAAGGCGAACCGGAACGTGCGCATGACCGCAACGGGGTCGGGTTCTGAAGCGGGTATCGCGCAGGCGATCTCCGGGGCGGCGCAGATCGGCGCCTCGGACGCCTTCATGTCGGACGAGCAGCTGCGAGCCAACCCTCAGATCGTCAACATCCCGCTCGCAATAGCTGCCGAGACCGTCAACTACAACGTTCCCGGGCTTAATCGCGCCGGCTTGAAACTCGACGGTACGACCATCGCCGGAATCTATTCGGGAACGATTCGCTTCTGGGACGCGCCGCAAATCGCGGCGCTCAATCCGGGTGTGCGGCTTCCGCACAACGTGATCGTGCCTATTCGACGCGGCGATGGATCGGGCTCAACCTTCCTGTTTACGCAGTACCTAACGTTTTCGGATTCCTCATGGGAGAAAGGGCCTGGCTCCGGTACGACAGTCGCGTGGCCGGGCGTACCAGGCGCCATTGCGGCCAACGGAAATCCGGGAATGGTGCAGGCAAGCCGGAAGACGCCGTATTCCATCGCCTACATCGGCACCAGTTTTCATGAGGCGATCGCCAAGGCCGGGCTTGGGACCGCGCGGATCGGAAATCAGGCGAGCAAGTTTTTACTTCCCACCGCTGCGACGGTCAGTGCGGCAGCGTCGGTGCTCAGTCCACGGACGCCGCGCGATGAACGCCTAAGTCTCGTGGATGCTCCCGGCAACGACTCATATCCCCTGGTTGGGTATGAATACGCTATCGTTTCCACCAAGCAGCCGAGTCCTGCGACTGCCGCCGCGATTCGAACCTTTTTGCTGTGGGCGGTGGATTCGTGTACCGGCAACTCGCCGAAGGACCTCGGTGCCGTGCGGTTCATTGCGCTGCCCGAGTACATTCGTGCGCTGAGCGTCGAGCAGATCGAAAAAATCCACTGACGCGAGCGGATACCCATGCGCAGCCGCCGCCCCGTGCCAAGGCAGGCTTTGCCGTGCCCGCAGACAATCCGTGACGCTGGAGGAAATGAGAGACGAATGCCTGACCGCAAGACGCTATTCGTAAACCCGCCGACCTTTGAAGGATACGACGGGGGCGCGGGATCCCGCTACCAATGTCGCCGCGAGGTGCGCTCGTTCTGGTATCCGACGTGGCTCGCGCAGCCGGCCGCGATGATACCCGGCAGCCGGCTGATCGATGCTCCGCCCGACGGCTTGAGCGTCGACCAGGTTGCACCCCTGGCAAAAGAATATGACCTCGTGATCCTGCATACGAGCACGCCGTCGTTTGCCAACGACGCGCGCTTTGCGGTGCGCTTGAAGGAAGAGAATCCCAGCGTCATGGTCGGAATGGTCGGCGCGCATGTGGGCGTGCTGCCCGAACAGTCGCTCAACGGTGCACCCGCGGTCGACTGGGTGAGCGTCGGCGAGTTCGACTACACCTGCGTAGACGTCGCCTCGGGCAAGCCGTTGAGCGAGATTGACGGGCTCGCCTATCGCGAGGGAGGCAGCATCGTGCGGACGCCGGAGCGTCCGATCATCACCGATATGGATGCGTTTCCCTCGGTTCTCGACGTGTACCGGCGGGATCTGACGATCCCGAACTATTTCAACGGCTACCTCCAGCATCCGTATCTTTCGTTCTATACCGGCCGCGGCTGCAAGTCGAAATGCACGTTCTGTCTCTGGCCGCAGACGATCGGCGGGCATCTCTACCGGGTGCGCGGCGTCGATAGCGTTGCCGCCGAGATGGCGCGCGCCAAAACACTCTTCCCCGAGGTTAAGGAGTATTTCTTCGACGACGATACACTCACCGATAACATTCCCCGCGTCGAAGAGGTCGCCCGCCGCTTGGGACCGCTCGGGATCACTTGGTCCTGTAACGCGAAGCCCAACGTGCCTCGCGCCACGCTCGAGATTATGAAGGCCAATGGCCTGAGGCTCTTGCTGGTCGGTTACGAGTCGGGGAACCAGCAGGTGCTCAACAACATGAAGAAGGGCACTCGCCTCGACATCATCCGTCGCTTTGCGAAGGACACCCGCGAGCTTGGCATCAAGGTGCATGGCACGTTTATTTTAGGTATGCCGGGTGAGACGCCCGAGACCATCCGCGAGACTATAAACTTTGCTTGCGAAATGGACCCCGAGACGATTCAGGTTTCGCTCGCCGCACCATATCCGGGTACGCACCTCTATAAACAAGCGCAAGAGAACGGCTGGCTCGAGGCGCATGACAGCGATCTGGTCGATACCCATGGCGTTCAGCACGCCGCGCTCAACTACCCGGGCTTAACCTCGACGATGATGTTTGAATCGGTCGACGAGTTTTATCGCCGGTTCTACTTCCGTCCGCGCAAGATGTTCTCGCTGCTCGGCGGCATGATCGGGGATCCGCAGGTGATGAAGCGCCGGCTGCGTGAGGGCGTGGAGTTTTTTCAGTTCTTGCGCGAACGCAAACACGGCGAAACCGCAGCCCCAGCGGGCCCATCGGAGCGCGTTCCGGTCTCGTCTTAGTCGAGCGAGAGAATCGAAATACTGTAGGGCGGGAGCGTCAGCGGCACTGACGTTCCAACCCTGCCCAGGCTTTTTGTCACCGGTCCGGTCCAGCGGTTGTGCTTCGATTGGTCGTACTCTGCCGCTCCGTATACCGAGAGCGTCGCCGCGAAGCTCGTCTTTCCCGAGTTGCGCAGGCGCACGGCGACGGCAATCGGTTTGAGCCGGTTGTTGAAGAGCACGAACGCGTAGCCGTCGGTTTCGGAAAAGCCGTAGGCGCGAACGGCGGGTGAGAGCGAGGGCGGCACGCTGACGCTGCGGACGTTCGACCCGGCGGGGACCTTGGCGGCGAAGAGTGCCATCACACGCGCCGCCGGAAAGGCCGTTCCACCGAGAATTTTCGGCGTATTTGCGCAACCTTCGTACGCGTTCGGCAAGCCATCGGAGAAGAGCGCCTCGCTGCCGAAGTGCTGCCATCCATAGAGCTTCTTCGAGAAATCGCCATCTTCGTCGCAGCTTCCGTAGGCGAGCCACCACGTGGCCATCGGCACCCCGGCTCGCAAGACCGTCCCGAGCATCTGTCCCAAGAACAATCCATTGACGATCGAAACCGACTGCTGCCCTTCTTTACCGGCGTCGTTGTTAAACTCGCCCAGATAAATGGGGACGCTCTCGGCAATCCCGGCGGCCGTCATCTCAGATCGCAATCCGGCAAGATCTTTTTGAAAATTCTCGATCGCAGGTCCGAGGAGCTGCTTGTCGCTGTCGACGTTATATTCCGGATAGTAGTGGAGTTCCACGAAGTCAAACGGGCGCGCCCGGCGCAGAACGACGTCGTTCCACGCGGTGTCGCTGGGCAGGTCGACGACGACGCCGAGTTTCACCTGCGCGTCGGCGCGCTTTACGGCCGGATAGTAACCGGTGCGTACCGCATTTGCATAGGTGACCGGATCGTGGGGATGCAGATGGAGGTCGTATTCCCAGGAACCGTAGACTTCGTTACCGACCGTCCAATAGTTCACGCGATAGCCGTGGCTTTTGGCCTCGGCCACCCACGCGCGAGCTTCGCTGGGTTCCCCGCCGCCGTCGCAGGCGCGATTACTCCCGTAGTTGAGCGTAACTGCAATGTCGAGGTCTATCGGACGCGCCGCATGGGTCATCAAATTGTCGAAGGTCGCACCGGGGGTGATGTAGCCCATGCCGTCGCAAATGGAACCGCCGTGCTCCCAGTGGTACGCATCGGATTCCGAGCCGCCGGGGAAGCGCACGAGTTTGATTCCTGATTTATGGAGCGACGGATTGACGAACGACTGCCTGAAATCGTACCAAGTTACGACTGACGCGCCGTACGCATCGCGCGAAACGATGGGCCCGCTCGAACGGGCGTCGAGTTCGATCGCCGGAATCCCCAGCGATTGGGCAGATTCCACGAGCGCAGTAGGAATAGTACGAGTGGCCGTACACGACGCGGTGAGGATCAGGATGAGAACGCCGTTAGCTATGGATCCGTATCGCACGCGGGCCTCCTTTGCTGAATATAGCTCGGATGTCGCGGAGGCCCTGGCACGGCGATTGACGAACATACGTTCGCATGATAGAGTCGGTATCGTGAACGATAGGGGAGCGGCACGGTGAGCTGGCTTGCGCACCTGCGTTCCTCACTCAGCAAGGCACGAGAAGCCTTTTCCTCGATCGAACGGCTCGGCCG
>JBAVTZ010000191.1:0-18800 GCA_049696515.1 Candidatus Cybelea sp.
GTACCGGCGCCGCTGAACAATACCGTCTCCAGCGACAGTCAAGCGGCCCAGGTCGTGCGCTATTACCTCCAGGCGCTTGCACGCGGCGACCGCGCGACGGCAACATCCTACCTCGCTCAAGGCGCTCCCAACGAAACCTTCATGAACGCCGGTTCGCACATCGCGTCGATTCGCTCGGCGAGCGTCGGAACGAAACAATACAAAGTGACCGCCGACGTTCAAACCGAAAGCGGCGAATATTACGTAACTTTCACCCTCGAGCCCGGTCCAACCGGTTTACAAATTACCGAACACTACTCGATCAAACCGCAGTAACTAAACTTCGGCGCCGAGGCCGGTGTTGGCGCGAACCTGCAGCTGATCGAACATCTGCTCCGATTCACGGTCGCGCGCCAACAGCGTTCCGATGATCGCTCCCAGCAAGCCGACCGGAATCGAGACGATGCCAGGATTTTCGAGTGGAAAGATCGCCCGGTTCCCCATGAAGACCGGGCTGGCCGCGATCAGCGCGAGCGAGGCGATTAAACCGGAAAGCATGCCGACGATTGCGCCGGAGCGCGAAAAACGCCGCCAGGAGAGCGCCAGCAAAATCACCGGAACGTTTGCGCTCGCCGCGACTGCGAAGGCCAACCCGACCAGAAATGCGACGTTGAATCCGCGCAGTGCGATCGAAAGCACGATTGCCAGCGCGGCGACGACGAAGGCCGCTGCGCGGGCGACGAAGAGGTGTTCCACCTCGTCGCCATGACCGTTGCGCACGAGACTGAACCAGATGTCGTGCGCAAAAGCCGAAGACGCAGTGATCGTCAGTCCGGCGACAACCGCCAAAATCGTGGCGAACGCAACCGCCGCCACGAATGCGGTTAGCAGCGATCCGCCCAGATAGGTTGCGAGCAGCGGCGCGGCAAGATTGCTATCGGTCTTCGGAACGATATAGCCGTCGCGCGTGAGCTGCCCATTAAGTCGTTGTTCCTGCTGGGGATGACGCGCGATATAACTGATCGCCGCGCCGGCATAGATGCGCCGGCCAATGTGCTCCTTGCCGACCAGCGTAGCCGCGCCCAGGCCCATGAAGGAAGTTGCGAGATAGAACGCGCCGACCAATACCATCGCCCAGGCGACCGATCTTCGTGCGGCCTGCGCCGAGGGAACGGTAAAAAAGCGCATCAAGATGTGCGGAAGGCCCGCGGTTCCGAGCACGAGGGCGAGTCCGAGCGAAACGAGATTCCAGGCGCCCAGGCTACCGCGGAAGAGAAGCCCCGGCTGGAGCAAGTTCACCAGCTTGCCGTCGACCGGCACCGCGGCCGCCGCGCTCGAGAAACTCCCGAGCGAGAAGTGGAAGTGTGCCATCACCAAAAGCGTGAGACCGAGGGCGGTTACCAGTATTAGCACGGCCTTGATAATCTGGACCCACGTCGTTGCAAGCATCCCGCCGAAGAGCACGTAGATCAGCATCAATACGCCGACGGTGATGATCGCGACGATATCCCCAAGCCGCGGAAGGAGAAGGTTCACCAGAGCACTGACGCCGACCATTTGGGCGATCATGTAAAAGAGCGTGATCGTCAGAGTCGAAAGCGCGGCGGTGGCCCGAACGCCGCGACCCCGCAGCCGGAACGAAACCAGATCGGTCAGCGTGTACTTTCCGGCATTGCGCAGCGGCTCTGCAACGAGGAAAAGCACGGTCAGGAATGCCACGAGCCATCCGACCGAGTACATGAAGCCGTCAAAGCCGTAGAAGGCGACGAGTCCGGTTATTCCGAGAAAAGACGCGGCCGAAACGTAATCGCCGGCGATTGCCCAACCATTCTGAAGGCTGCCGATGCGACGATGCGCGGTGTAAAAGCCGCGGCTGGTTGTGCTCTGTCCCGAAGCCCAGTAGGTTACGATGAGCGTGATGCCGACGAAAATCGCAAACATCACCAGCGTTTCCTGGGTTCTCATTGTTGCAGGTCTAAGAGTTCCTGTGTCTCGTGCTCGCGGATCCGCGCAGCCCGCGCGTCGAAGCGGCGGGCTCGCTGCAAGTAAACGCCGAGCAGAATCCACGCCATCGCGAACTGAGAAAGCGCGAAACAATAGGCCAGCGTCAGCGGCCCGATAATGGGACGGCTCATCACATCCGGCCGGAACCCAACCGAAATCGGAAGCGCCAAGTAATATGCGATGAAGAAGATGGTTGCGGGGACGACGAAACGGCGGCGTGTTCGAAGGAGCGCGCGAAACTCGGGCTCGGCCGCGAGTACCGCCCACCGGGTTGGCTTATCGGGATCCATCATTCCTCGTCAGGCCAGCCGGCCAGTTCGCCGATCGCCGCGCTTTTGAGCACCCGCAGACCAAGCATGGCGCACTTCATTCGCGTCGGGCTTATGCTGATGCCGACGTTTTCGAGAACGGCATCCTTCGAGAGTTTCGCGATATCCGAAAGCTTCATTCCTTTGACCTGCTCGGTGAGCATCGATGCCGATGCTTGGCTGATCGCGCAGCCCTTGCCCGAGAAGCGCAGGTCGCTCACTACGCCATCATCGAGCTTCAACTCGATCCGAATCTGATCGCCGCATAGAGGATTGAGATCCTCGGCCGTCACGTCCGAACGCTCGAGGCGGCCGAAGTTGCGCGGATTGCGGTAGTGATCGAGAATGTAGTCGCGATAAAAGTCGTCCATCAAATTCCGAAAACGCGAGCGGCTTTTTCGATTCCCGAGCAGAGCACGTCAATGTCGGCCTCGGTGTTGTAGATGTAGAACGACGCGCGAGCGGTGGCAGCCCAGCCCATCTTTTCCATCAACGGCATGGTGCAATGGTGTCCGGCTCGGATGCAAACCCCTTCGGTATCCAGGATCGAGGCGAGGTCGTGGGCGTGGACGTCGGCGAAATTGAACGAGATCACTCCGGAGGTAAGCGCCGGATCGCGCGGTCCGTAGATCGCCAAACCGCGCGCGGCGAAGGTCGCCAGACGTTCGAGGGCATAGCTCGTGAGCTGCTTCTCGTGCTCGCGTACCCACTCCATTCCCACGCCCTCTAGATATTCTACGGCGACGCCGAAAGCGATGGCATCGGCGATATTGCTGGTCCCGGCTTCAAACTTTCGCGGCGGGTCGTTGAACGTCGTGTGCGCGTACTCGACCTTGTGGATCATATCGCCGCCGGAGTAAAAAGGCGGCATCGCTTCGAGCAATGCGTGCTTGCCGTAAAGTACGCCGATTCCGGTCGGCCCGAGCATCTTGTGCCCGCTGAAGGTATAGAAATCGGCGTCGAGCGTCTTGACGTCGAGTGGCAGGTGCGGCGCACCCTGGGCTCCGTCCACCAGAACGAGCGCCCCGGCTGCGTGCGCGCGCGGAATGATCGTTTCGAGCGGTACGATCGTTCCTAGCGTGTTGCTGACGTGCGCGGCTGCGACGAGCTTGCAGCCGTCGAGCAGCTCGTCGAGCTCGTCGAGAACGAGCAGGCCGCGGTCATCAACCGGGATGAAACGCAGTTTTGCGCCGGTCCGCTCGGCCAGCAACTGCCAGGGCACCAGATCGGAATGGTGCTCTAGCTCGGTCAGTAAGATTGCGTCGCCGGCGCGCAGGTTGGCGTTGCCCCATGAGTAGGCCACGAGATTGATCGCTTCGGTCGTGTTGCGGACCCAAACGACCTCGTTAACATCGGCGTGGATGAAGCGAGCCAGTTTCACTCGGGCGCGCTCGAACTCGTCGGTCGCCTTCGCCGCGATCTCGTAGACACCCCGGTGAATGTTCGCGTTGTACTGCTCGTAATAATCGACCAATGCTTGGATCACCGCGCGCGGTTTTTGCGAGGTAGCGGCCGAATCGAGATAGACGAGACGCTTTCCCCGCGAGGTCGGACGGGCCAAGATCGGAAAGTCCGCGATAATGCGCTCGACTTTCTCGGGCATCACTAACGTAGTGCGCGCGCTCATGAGAGTTTTGCAGCCAAAGCGACGCGAATTTCGTCGCGGAGGGTAGCGGACGGAAAGCGCTCGATCGCCGGCTCGAAGAAGCCTAGCGCGATCATGCGCTCTGCCCCCGCCGGCTCGATGCCGCGGCTTTCCATGTAGAAGATTTGCTCTTCGTCGATCGCACCGACGGTCGCGCCATGGTAGGCTTTGACATCGTTCGCGCCGATCTCGAGAGCCGGAACCGAATCGACGTGAGCCGTCGGCGAAAGCAACAACGCGTCGTCTCGCAGACGCGCGTCGCTGCCTTGCGCGTGCGGTGCGATCCGAATGTTGCCGAGAAACCGGGCCTGCCCATTCTCTCGCGCTGCCGACTTGACCACGGTTTCCGAGGTTGCTTCGCCGGCACGATGCTCGACCGTGCTTACCAGGTCGACGTGCTGCGAAAAGCGTGGGAAGAAGAGCGCGGTAACCTGCGCCTGCGCGCCGGGGTGCTCGATCGAAACCGAAAGATCGCCGGCAGCGAGATCGCCTCCGAGCTCCGCCGACGCCCAAGAAATCTGGCCGTCGCGGCCGGGGCGTGCCGCGCGATTCGAGATCACTCGCGCACCGTCGTCCATCTGTTGCAAGGTCGCGTAGGTTACTGCCGAGTGTTCTTCGCCCACGACCTCCGTGGCGCCGCAAAGGAACGTACCGGTCTCTCCGGCGAGGCGCTCGACGATCGTCACGCGCGCGCCGCGTTCCGCCAGGACGACGGTCCATGGAAAGATCGCACTGCCGGCTTCGGCGCGGTAGCGGATAACCACCGGATCGTCACAAGCGTGGTCCGCGGGCACGTAGACAAAGGCACCGAGACCGGCGAACGCCGTCGTCAGAGCGCCAAACTTAGTCGCAGCGATGCCGGTCGTTCCGAACGCTCGAGCAAGCAGATCCGGACGCGCGCGCGCGGCCGTAATCAGGTCGCAAGCGAGGACGGCGGAATCGCTGTTTTCAAGCCTGATGCTTCCGCCGCCTAAGCCGATCGCGCTTGCATCGGGGACGATCGACTCGAAATCGACTCTCCAAAACCGTCCCGGTTTCTCGCGACCGCTGGCCAGCGAGAAAAAACGATCGAGGGCCTGCACTCGCTCGGAATGCGTAAGCGGCGGACCGTCGAGCAACGCGAGCCGCTCGTAAAGCTCGGACGTCGTTCTCGGCGCCGCGAGAGATGATAAACTAGGCAACCGCTCCGCTCTCCTCGCGAAACTTGTCGTAACCCTCACGTTCGACGAGATGCGCGAGATCGTGCCCGCCGGTCTTGACGATGCGTCCGTCCACCATCACGTGAACGACGTCCGGAATCACGTACTGGAGGATGCGCGGATAGTGCGTGATGATGAGGAATCCGGTCTCACGGCCCTCATCGCTAGCCCGTAGCGCGGCGATGGAGTCGCCGACGTCCTTGAGCGCGTCGATGTCGAGCCCGGAGTCGGTTTCGTCGAGGATCGCGTACTTCGGAGCGAGCATGGCGAGCTGAAGCATCTCGAGCCGTTTCTTTTCGCCGCCCGAGAAGCCGTCGTTTAGGTAACGTCCCATAAACGAGGGATCGATTCCGAGCTGCTCCATCTTTTCGAGCAGCAGCGCGCGGAACTGCGCCGGAGGAAAATCGCCGGGGCGCTCGGCTTGACGCGCGGCGCGGAGAAAGTTGGCTACCTTAACACCCGGAATCGCTGCCGGATACTGAAATGACAGGAAGAGGCCGGCGCGGGCGCGTTTATCCGGCGCTAGGGCAAGCAGGTCCTCGCCATCGAGTTCCACGCGTCCGCTTACCTCGTACTGCGGATGGCCGGTAAGCGAAAAAGCGAGCGTCGACTTGCCGCTCCCGTTTGGCCCCATTAGCGCATGCACTTTCCCGGGCTCGACCGTAAGGTCGATCCCTTTTAATATGGCGTTACCATTGACGTTGCAGCGCAGGTTGCGGATACGAAGGCCTTGCTCGGACATGCGATTTATGGTAGCCGAGGGCCTCTTAGAAAGTCAAGGAAAAACTTTACTATCTGGCCTGCTTCGTGCTAGGATAGCGCCGAAGATGCACGCCGACCGCTTCTTTCAGACGACTCGCGGGAAGATCGTCAGCGAACTCCGGCGCCGCGGCTCCGCTTCGGCAGCCGATTTGGCGCGCTCGTTCGGACTCTCGCCTAACGCGGTCCGGCAGCAGCTCGTGGTCCTCGAACGTGACGGACTGGTCGCCGAGACCTCGGTCCGGCGTGGGCCAACCAAACCCACCTACGAATTTTCGCTCACCGCGGATGCCGATAAGCTCTTCCCCCAGGCGTACGACAAGATGCTGACGGCCGTGCTCCACGAGTTGCGAAATCAGTTTGGGACGGCCGCGGTGGAACAAGTCTTCGACGGTCTCTCGCGCCGCGCCGTCGAGCATGCGCGCTTGAAAGTTACGGCCGAGGAACCCGAGCAAAAAATCGCACAGCTCACCGAAATGCTGCGCGAGCGAGGCGTCGTTGCGGAGTACAGTTTGATCGACGGGGGATTCGTGCTCCGCGAACACAGCTGCCCGTACTCGAGTACGGCCAAAGAGCACCCCGAAGTCTGCCAGGTCATCCACCACGTGATCGATGAAACCATCGGCGGCGAACACGAGCAGACCGAATCCTTAGCCCACGGCGGAAAGGAATGCCGTTTCGAGATGCACCCTAAAGCCGGAGTCGGGAGTTAGAGTAAGAGAATGGATTTTCCGAAGTTTCAGCGTTTGGTCGAAGAGCGCAGCGGGTTTCGCACAATGGCAGACGCCACTGCCAGCGGCGAGTACTTCAGCGATTCGTGCGGCGACATGTACAACTTCTTCCTGAAGGTGGGCCCCGGCGCAGTGATCGAGGACATCTCGTACTTCACTACCGGCTGCGGATTTGGGACTGCGACCTGCAGCTTGGTCGTCGAGCTCGCGAAGGGAAAAACGATCGACGAAGCCGTCGCCATCACGCCGGGCGACATAGAGGGGCTGCTCGACGGGTACCCCGAGAAGAAGAAAGATTATCCGGAGCGTGCCCTCGAGGCGCTGCACGTCGCGATCGACGATTACCGTGGCAAGGTCACCGGTGGCTCCGTACCCGATTACGCCGTAATGGCGCGTCAGGCAGCCGCGCCCTCAGCCCCGCTAGAAGCGGCGACGGTAACCTCGGATGCGGGCGGCAACGGAAAGCCGCTTATCAGCCTGCGTTAACCCTCTAGCGCCGCCGACGCCAACTTTTCGTAGCGCGTCGTTGCGTGCGTTTTGTCGAAGAGCGACTCGAAGAGGGTGACGCGTTCGATCCGAACGCCTATCGGTGTAAATTCGACCACCGGCAGAGAGCCTTCCGGCTCCTTGACTCGCGCGATGGTCACGTGTGCGACCGAATCATCCTTGAACGTGAAACCGAGGGTTGCGTAGGCGCCTCGGACGCTTTGCGCGAGCGACCGAAACTCCCGGCCTTGCTCGCGTGCGCCGATATAGATTACCCGCGGTTTGCGTTCGTGGGGAAATGCGCCCAGTTTGTCGAGTGCGACCGTGAAGCAGGATCGATCGGTCACGCTTTCAGCGAGGGCGGCAACGATCGCGTCGTAGCGTAAGCCGGCGACGTTTCCCAAAAAGGCGAGCGTGACGTGCAGCTTGCCGGGTGCCTCGTATTTGGCCGTAAAGCCGGTCTTGCGCAGTTGCTCCGACGCCGTGGCGCAGTTCGCGCGCGCGGCATCGTCAAGCACGATGCCGGCGAAGAGCCGGCGATGGGCGGTCGCGCGCTCATCCACGAAGGTAAGGGTTCGTCGTTCGCTCCACGCCGATGGTCGTAAACGGACCGTGGCCCGGAATTACCGGGGTCGCGTCGTCGTATTCCATCAACCGCTTTTGGATCGACCGAACGATGTCTTCCATCGACGTACCACCGAGATCCCAGCGCCCGATCGTGCCGGCCAGGAGCGTGTCACCCGTAAGCAAGGTCGTGCTCTCTCCGGTCGACAGCGCGAAGCAGACACTGCCAGGCGTATGCCCCGGGGTATGGATAACCCGCAAACGCGCTTCGCCGAGCTGGAACTGCTCGTCGTGGCGTAGCTCGCCGTCGAGAGTCACGACCCTTGGCGCGCGTGACAAGCCGATCCAGCGCGCTTGCAGCGCAAGCGTCTGATAGAGCGGCAAGTCCGCCGGATGGAGCAGCCCGGTTCCGCCGGTGAGCTCGCGCAGCCGGCCGAGGTCACCAATATGGTCGATATGAGCGTGGGTGTGGACGAGCAGCTTCGCGTGCCAGCCGTTTTGGGAAAGGCAATCGACGACCGCGTCGACGCCGTCGCCTCCATCCACCACGATCGCTTCACCGCTCGACTCGTCGGCGATTACCGTGCAGTTGCAGGTCAGAGGCCCAACTGCAAACGTCTTGGTTAGCACACGAGTATCCTCAATCCACGTGGATCCCGAAGTCGTGGAAGCCGCCGTTGAAATACCCCAGCGGCGAGCCCGGGCGTGCTTCGCATGAAAGAACGCGCCCGATCAGAATCGAGTGCGAGCCGACCTGGTATTCGTGCGCCAACTCGCAATCGAAATGCGCGATTGCTTCCTTCAGCACGGGTGCGCCCGTAGCGTCCACTTCGTAGCCGATTTCGGCGAATTGACGCTCGCGTACTTTTCCCGAGAAGTGCTCGGCGAGCCGGCGCTGTTCGCCGGCGAGCACGTTGACGCAGAAGATCCTTGAGGTCGAGATGAAGAGGTAGCTGCGAGCCTCGCGGTTGACGCAGATCAAGAGCGAAGGCGGCTCGAGCGCGACGCTTGCAAAGGAGTTGACCGTGATGCCGCGAGGTTCGCCATCCTTTAAACTGGTAACGACGGTAACGCCAGTGGGGACGTGACGCATCGCATGCCTGAAGGCCGCCGCGTTGGCGGAAGGCGTAGTCACTGGCGGCGAGCTCCGATGGCCGTGCCGCCGCCGAATGGCAGGATCGTCGCATGGAGCGCGGGATGCGCGAGGAAGCGCTCGTTAAAAGCGCGCATCGTGCGAACCTCGCTATCGTTCCGTCGACTCGGTGCCGCGACTCGTCCTTGGAGCAGACAACCATCCAGAATCACGAGCCCCGAAAGCTTGAGCATGGGGATTACGAGCTCGAGGTAGCTATCGTAGTGTTCCTTGTTTGCCGCGATGAACGCGATGTCGAGGTTACGCTGGGGAAAGGTCTCCAGCAGCTGAAGCCCGGGAGTATTGAGGACCTCGATATAATCGTCTTCGCCGGCGCGACGAAAGTACGAACGTGCGACGTCGGTGTGCGCGACATCGGAGTCGAGTGTCCAGATTTTGCCCATTTGAGGCTGCGCGAGCGCCATCCAGAGCGCTGAGTACCCATACCCAGTTCCGACTTCGAGAATGCGACTTGCTTGCATCGCCGTGACGATCGTCGAGAGAAACCGGCCGGTTTCGCGCGAAACGAGCGCTACACCGTCGTCGCGACCATGCTGCTCGAGTTCGAGTAGGAGAGGATGTGGCTGCGGATGCGCCGCGTCGAGATAGTGCAGGAGCTCCTCCATCGTGGACACCACTACTCCGAAGCGCTCGCGTGTTCCGCTGCTTTCACCACGTTGCGCAGCAGCGCAACGTTCGTGACCGGGCCGACGCCACCGGGAACGGGTGTAATCGAACCCGCAACGTTTACCGCGCTTTCGAAGTCAACATCGCCTTTGAGCACGCCGTCGACCAGGGTGGTTCCGACGTCGATTACGGTAGCGCCAGGCATCAAATCCTCACCCCGTATCAAACCCGGTGCGCCGGCCGCCACCACAACGATCTCCGCCATCCTGAGGTAGGGCTGCAAATCGCGAGACTCCTTATGGAGAATCGTTACCGTTGCGTCTTGCGCCAGCATGAGCATGGCTACCGGTGCGCCAACGACGATCGACCGGCCGACGATCGCGGCACGCAGGCCGCGCAACGGCCAGTGCGGGCTTCGCTCGAGCAGCAACATAACCGCCGCCGGCGTCGCAGGCAAGTACTCCGTTCCGCTCCCAAACGCGAGGTGTCCCTGGTTGGTCGGATGCGTACCATCAACGTCCTTATGTGCCGGAATAGCGTCGGCGATCTCGCGAATTGAGAGATGCGGCGGCAACGGCTGCTGCAGCATAACTCCATGGACGGACGGATCTTCGTGGAGGTCCTCGAGGCGCGAGCGAATTTCGCTCAGCGATGCCTTCTCGACGAGGTGATCGACGACGACGCTGATGCCGACGCGCTCACCCGTTCGTACCAGATTGCGGACGTAGGCGAGGCTCGATTCGTTTTCGCCCACGAAAACCACGGCGAGCTTAGGATGAATCCCGCCTTCGCGCAGCGCACTCGTCCGTGCAATGAGTTCCGTTCGCAAGTCTGCGGCGAGGCTTCTTCCGTCGAGTATCAAAGCGGGCACGCCGTCGGCGTTTCGTGCGTCGGAGGAAAGGGACCTATTTTGAGCGCAGACCGGGTCGGCATGAGCCGCTATGTCGTGTGGCTGATCGCGGCCGCAGCGCTGATTATCGCCCTCATGGTGCTCGGACCGTTCTTTACCGCGCAGACAACGCGCGCCGGCGGACCTGCCGGCCTGACGGGTCAAGGAGCACCGGTCTTTGCGTTACGCGATGACCGCGGCGTCCCGGTATCGCTCGACCAATATCGTGGGCGCGTGGTGGTCATGAACTTGTGGGCATCCTGGTGCCCGCCATGCAGAGCCGAGATGCCCGATTTGCAACGCCTCGCAAGATCCTCCGCGGGACGCGAGGTCACGATCGTCGGGGTCAACGAGGGAGAATCGGCAGCGCGCGCGCGAGCCTTTGCCGAGTCCCTAGGAATTCGTTTCCCGATCTGGATCGACGGCAACCAGCAGTACGGTCGCACCTACGCAGCGCTCGGCCTTCCAACCACGGTAATCCTCGACCGCCGCGGACTCGTCGCGCGGGGCTTCGACGGCGCATTAACTTTCGATCAGATGCAAGCGGCCGTGGCCGCAGTGGTGCAGATGCGTTGATTGGGTTTCTCGCAACTGCGCTCGTTGTTGCTGCCGCGGTGGCTCTCGAGATTGCAGTTCCCGGCTGGGGCATCTATCACACCGGATGGTACAACGTGCTGCTCATCGCGCTCGTCATCGTTACTGTCCTAACGGGGCGTAAGGCATTGCGCAGTGCACGCGGGATGCGCGTACGCTTTTCGATTCTTGCGATCGTTTTCGGGGTGGCGACGACCGGGCTAGCGGGGGTGGCGAACGGCTTGCTCGCGCCCGACAACCAAACAATCGTGGGTGCGCCGGGCGCACGGATCAGGGTCGAAAACCTCGGCGTTCTCGCATTCCCGCTTGCATCGGTGGATCTGCCCGCCTCCTCGGTAACGCTCGAACGTCCTTTCGGCGGCCCAATCGAGATCGGCGCGCGTTCGCGCGACGCCGGCAACTTCATCCTTCACACGTCCTCCCGCGACGTCGTTTACGTCGAAGCGCGCGACCTGCGCGGTGGGCGTCTAACGATCACGCAGCCGACGGGTGCGGCTTTTCTCTCGCCGGTACTCTTGATGGAGCACCGGCAAACCATTGCCGGAATGGATCTCCCGTTTGATTCTTTTAATCTGCCCGCCGTGGCACGCGTCGTAAAGGCCGTCTTGTTTACGCCGGCAGAGGCCGCCATGTTGGTGCGTGCTCCAACCCACGACCCGGGGCGCCCGGCGGTGCTCTTTGCGGTGGACGATATGAACGAGCGGCCGGTCCCACACGGAATCGCGTTGAGCTCGAGTGGCCGCGCAATTGCCGTCGGGGGTGTATGGTTGCGAGGGTTGGTAGCGCCTTACCCAGCCGTAACGGTCGTCTCGTCGCCGAATATTATTGCAGTAGCGATCGGTACGCTGCTCGTGGTCGCCGGCCTCGTCGGGCTAGTCTGGCAAAGAGGCTAGCGGCCTTGGCCGGCCACGATCGCGCGAACGTTCCTCAGGACGATGCTGCCATTCGAGAGTTCGATGCCTTTTGGGGGCAGCACGTAGATGGCGACGAGACGTGCCGCGTCGGTGCCGGGTGGGAAGCGGATCGCTACGTTACGCCAGCCGGGCGCTCCAAGTTCGGTCGCGTCGACTAAGGTGTCTTCGTTGATCGCGTTGCGAACCGCGACGCGGACGCGCGCGGCGCTCCCGTCATCCTGAAGATCGAAGCTGAGACCGATCGTGTCGGTCGGCAGCGGGAGCTCGGCTACCGCATAGGCCGCGCGTTCGTTGATCGCAAAGGAATACATCAATTGGACGCAACTGCCGCACGACTCGTCCCGAGTCACGGCACCCTCACCACCGCGCGGAATCGTCGCGAAGTGCGCGTGCTCGGCGAACGGAAGGGCGACCTCGTGCGAGCCTACCGTGACACGCGCGCTGGCCAGGGCATTTCCGACTCGTACCGCGACGTTGGCGTCATGCGATCCGGCATTGAACTGGCCTCGCGCGTCGATTGTCCCTGCGGTTGCGCTCCACCGAAGCAGCCCAGGAAGGGCAAGCGTGTAGCCGTGCGCATCGTAGGCGCGTACCGTAAGCACAATTGCCGAGTTTGGATCCACATTAGGCCGCATTGGGGTAATTCGCGTACGGGCCGGCGACGTATCGACTTCGAGCGCGACGCTTCCCTGGAGGTTGTTGCTGCGTAGCAAGAGGTGCCCCGTCCCCGGATGGAGCGCCACAAACTCGCCGTTCCGAAAGAGACCGAGTGAGGAGGGCGAAACGCTCGCACTCAACGACGATCCGCCGGTGGCAACATGGCTGGCAGCATCCACCGCAGCCACGCGAAGCGGTACCTCGGCTCCGCTGATGGCGCGAACGATACCCGGCCTGGCGACGAGGCGAACCGCCGGTCCCGCGGGTGCCGTGCTGTAGACCAGGAGACCGTTGCCGACGGGGCGTTCCTTTCCATCCGACGGAGAGTTTGCAACTTCGGCGTCCGTATCGCCGAGCCGGCGGACGACCATGGTCGACGAACCGCCTCCGTCGAATGCTAGCCCCTCGGTTGCGCCGAGGGCGCGCATCAATGCCGCAAACTCGGGTCGCATCAATCCAACGCTGAGCTCACTCTGACGTCCATCCACCTCGATGAGAAAGAGCCGTCCGTCGGGGGCGATCGCTGCGCCCGAACTCGGAATGCGCTTCGAATACTCCCGTCCGTTGGGACCGTCGCCGTCGTCGAACCACGCGCCATCGTGAAGAATAAGGGGTCCGCCGCCAATGGCTGCCGTTATCGAGCCGAGGTCCAAGGGTGCCAAATTCCCGCTGGCCGCAACGACGTCATTCACTCCAGGCACGTCGAGGACGCCGTAGTCGTTTGGTCCGATTGCAACGTAGTAGCCGGGCGGTTGCGGATTGAGGTTATCGGCGACGCCGGTCACGCGATAGCGAGCCAGCGGCGGTGTGCCGTCCAGCGGTTGGAGGGTGACCAAGGTTACATTCTCTTGCGGGCGCACGCGTCCGTACTCGGGCGTCACCAGCGAGAGGCCGCCATTTGGCGGTGGAAGCTGGTCGATTCCGTCGAGCGGCATGGTACGTTGGTCGATCTCGAGTTGGCCCGAAAACGTGAACTCGGCGATGTGCGGAAATCCATCGCGCGTAATTGCGAGCGCGTAACGCTTGTACGGCAGCTGTAAAAGCGTGCCGTCGTGTACGACGATGTTTTCCGGGCGGTTCGTATTGCCGATGTCGAAGTAATCGCCGTTGATTCCGGCCACGGCCCGCGTTCGTTTCGCCATCGAGCCGACCGTCTCACCGTGCGATTCAAGCGCGCCGTTGGCCAAGACGCTGCCGACACCCACGTCGCTACGGTGGGGGTCCACCGCCACGACGTGAACGGAAAGCGGCCCGACTGCAGTAAGGAGCTGGTAATCGGCGTACTCGATGCCGGGCGCCACGCTTTCGATGGTCGGCGCCTCTTCGAGTATGCGCGGAAACGGCGGAGGCGGGTCGATGCGAGTTGGCAACTCACTCGCTGGCACCGCAGTTGGCATGCCGAGGAAGAGAACCAGGAATGCGCCTGCAACCAGGGACTTCATCGCCTATTTGTTTGGATGCCACACCGCCACTGCGAGCGGATAGCTGCCGGTTGCAAAGGGCGCACGCGGGATGCGGTGCAGCGTTCTGGCATCGAAAACGTCGATTGCGTTCGCGCCGGCGCACGGAACGTAGAGCCGCTGGTCTGCCGCATCGAAGAGCGGCTTCCAGGGCGTGGAACAGGTGAGCAATGGGGCGTGCTTTGGGCGCAGCGTCGCGGCGTCGAGCACGTAAACCAGGCCGACTTCTTCATCGGTAACAAAAAGGGTCCGAGAGGTGGAATCGAGGGTCGCTCCGATCGGAAAGGTCAAGTCGCCGCTGCGCATGACGACTCGGGGCAGGCGCCCATCTAAAGAAATCGCAACCGCCGATCCGGGCGCCGCAAATGGTGAGCCGGCGCTCTGATTCGAGATGCCGTAGAGGCGCCTGCCGTCGTTCGAGAGAGCGAGCGAGAAGATGCGCGAAACGGCGCGGAAGCGGCGCACGACACGCATCGAGCGAGCGTCGACGACGGCGATAGTTCCGTCGTTCGCGTTGGCGACGTAGACGAGCTGGCGGCGCTCGTCAACCGCCAGACCCTCGGCGGTCGAACCGGTGGCGACGCGCGTCACGGTTCCATCTAAACTTACCCGGGTCAAGCCCCCGCTTCCGTCGGCGTCGCGGTCGGTTACGAAGATTGCGTGCGTTGTGGCATCGATCGTCATCTCGTCGCCCAGCATCACGCCGTTGATTCGAGCGACGCTCCAAGGGGAGAGTCTCGCCACTGTCAAGGTCGAGCCTTGCGTGTCGGTGACTGCGATTCTTCCCAGCCCGTCGATTGCGGTGTCGCTCGGCGTTCCCTCGGTCGCGAGCACGCCTCGCACCGAAAAGTCGGCATTGTGGAAAACAAGGCCATCGTCGTAGGAGGCCACGACCAAAAAAGACTGGCCGGCATGGGGCGGCGTGCCGATTCGCAGGTTCGTCGCGGCGAGACCCGCGGTGTTTCCGGCCACCAGCAAGGCGCTGCCATTGATCGCTCCGTCCGGAATCTGGTAAGCCCCATTGGGCAAAAGCCGCCCCGGACCGAGCAGCGTCGCATGATAGGGCGCGTCAAAGCCATCGATGCGCAAGGGGATGATGCTTCCCGGCAGATACGGCCACGCAACGGCGGCGATTTTGCCGGTCGCCAAATGCGCGCTGGGAGCGCGCGCTACACTCGCCGCCAGGGCCGGAAGCGCCAACAGAAGTACCACGAGGTTGCGAATCGCCTTCAAGGATCCGACGGTGTTTGCCACTAGTGGTATTGAACGAGGCCCACGATGAAAAATACCAGCCCGACGGCGCTGAGGGTGCAGCCGACGGGAAGGAAGACGCGAGTTCCCGCTAGTGCCGAAATCGATACCAAGACGATCGAAACCTCGAACATCGTTGTCGCAAACTGCAGCGTTTCGTACGACTTCATCAGCCGGTCGGAACGCTCGTCGGCGTTCTTAGCCTGTTCCTCGAGGCTCTGTGCCGTCTCCAGGGTGGCCGCCGACGACGTCTGCACCTTGTCGGCCACGGATTCCAGCTTCGCTTTAGTCTTCGCGCTGCGCACGAGGTCGCTTGCGACCAGCGCCTGATAGATGTTAAACCGAATTTGGCCCGCCTCGTAAGCGTTATACGTGTCAGTGGCCCGGCCTTGCACGAGAATGGCTTGATTCTTGGAGGAGAGTGCGTGGATCGAGCGATGGTGCGCGAAGAGCGTGCCAAGCGCCGCGAGCACGGCGATGATTGCTACGACAAGCGAAATCGGGCGGTTACCGCTCGCGGCTTCGACGCTGTGGGCGGTGCTCTCGGCGTGGCTCACGTTGCTGCGCCTTTCTCGCGCTCGAGGATGGCGTCGACTCGCTCGATCGCCTCGCAAATATCGCTTCGGGGGGCAACGGTGGTCTCGGTTGTTTTGCGAAGATCGAGCGAAAAGCTCGCCAGGCGGTAGGCATCGAACGTACCCGCAACAACCGTGCCGTCGGGATCGACCGCGTACGCGCGACGCGCGTGCCGATCGAAGACGACGAGATAGATGCGCAGCTCGAGCGCCCGCGCCCGTGCAAATCGCTCGGACCACGGCAGGCTCAGGCTGGTGGTCCAACAGATAAGCGGATAGCCGGCCCGGCGGTAGGCGACCAGACCCCCTGGATCGAGAACGAGATCGTCTCCTACGCGTGCAACTGGAACCTCCCGGTCGAGCAAAGCCAGGCGCGCCTCATCGTTCGGCGATATGGCGTACGCGTCGTCGAGCACCTTGAGTTGGTCATCGACGTCCTGCGCCAGCGGATCGAAGGAGATGGCAAGGCGCAAGGGACGCTCAACGTGGGGCAGGCGGGGTTGTAAGCGTGGAAGCGCGATTCGCAGCGGACCTCCTCCGTCGAGCGTGACAGACCCTTTCAGCGTCTCCGGCTCGCGCTCGGACGCAATTGCGATTACCTCACCGTCACCGTCGACGATTTGACTCTTCCCGCAGTATGCAACCATGCCGAGTTCGCTCCCGCACTTATTGGCGGCAATGAATGGAACGTGGTTTTCGTATGCGCGAACGCGCGCCAGGAGGTCGGCTTGAACGTTCTCCAACGCGTCGGGGTCGCGGCCACTGGTGACCCAGGCCGTCGGCATGACCAAAGCGATTGCCCCCTGGTCGACCAACGCGCGCGCAATGGTCGGAATCCGCCCGTCCGCGCATACGAGCACGCCAAGCGTACCGATGCTGGTATGGATCGGCGCAAGCCGGTCGCCTTGGGTGAACCATCGGCGGTCGAAGTGCCACAGAAACAGCTTGTCGGCACGTCCGGCTAGCGAGCCGTTCGTGTCGATCACGAACGCGGCGTTGCGGATGCCTGCGTTGCTTGAAAGCGCCGCACCCACAACAATCACGCTCTGGGTCGAAATCGCGATCTCGCGCAAGCGTTCGAGCGCGTTTGCAATCGCGTCGTCGTCGACTGGCGCGTCGCCAAGAACGTAACCGGGGAAGGTTCCTTCCGGAAGCACGACGAGGTCGGCCTCGGCGGAAGCGCGTCGTGTGGCGCCCACGATGCCGTCGAGCGAGCGTGCAAAATCGATGCGGTCCTGCGCTTCAAGCTGTATCGCTGCAGCACGGATCAAGCGTGTCATCTTCGCGACTCGTTCGCGACTCGAAAGGAGTGCCCCTCATCACTCTCTGCAGGAGGCCGCAAGCCGGGGCTTGGGAAAGAGGTGCTCCCCAATGGGCTCCACCGACGATGAGCGGCGCCCGAAGGGAGATTGAACTAAACGTGAGACGTACTCTGCCAACCTTATCGCTAGCGGTTGCCATCGCGAGTACGAGCCTAGTCTTTATCGCGCGCGGACCATCTGCGCCGGCCGTCGCGGCGACGCCGAAACCGACCGCATCGAAGAGCGCCAAGAAGGATGTGTGTGACGCGACCAAGAGCAAGTGGGCTCACTTGCAGTGCGAACAATTCAACGGCTCTGCGCCCGGTGACGAGTATTTTGGCCGCATGAAGATGAGCTATCTCGGCATCAACAACACCTACAAAGATGGCGCCATCAGCGCCGGCGATTACACGACCGATCCGAATCTGATCCGCAAACTCGATTTTGCTACCGAAGCCCTGCAGCGCTGGGCGGCCAAATATCCAGACGATCCCCAGCTGCCGCGCTCGTACTATCTCGGCATCGTGGTGTTGCGAAAGGTGTACATTCAGTCCGAGCAACAGACGACCTGGCAGTTCATGCAGCTTCTCGTCCATCGGTACGGAAGCTCGTATTTTGGCAAGATGATGAAGACGAGTCTCGCTCGCGGATTCACCGAGCATTGGTTCGCTCTAGCTGAGATCTGTCCGACGCCGCTTCCTCGCGGTGTCATGCCTGAAAACACGCCGCAGGCAACACCCTCGCCGACACCTGCGCCGGGGAGCCCCGCGGTCAGCATCATCACGCCGCCGTGCGTTCAACCCTCACCCATAGATACTGAGGAACCCGCCGGCGCTCCATCGGCAAACCCTAGCCCCACGAAGTTATAAGCACGAAGTTATAACACGAAGTTATAAAACGAAAGCCCCTGCACTTGGCAGGGGCTTTCCATTGGTAGGGGCGTCAAGCCCGAAGGCTTGCTACGGAATCGTCAGACCGATACCCGCGTACGGGCCGCTTTCTGAGAACCCAATAGGCGCCGATTCTTGAGGCCAACCACGGCTTCCCAGGAAACCAGCCTCGAGAAAGAGCGGGATCCCCGGGAACCGGTAGCTTACGCCGATGTCGTACTTCAAGATGTCGTAGCCGACCTTGTAGTTGCATGGAGCTGTAATCGAGCAACTACCGCCCGGGAACTGCGAGTTGATGATGCCTGACGTGCTCAGGAAGTTGCCGTTGACATCGAAGAAATAATACGCGCTTCCATAGAACGAGAAGGCGTGGTTGAGGTCGGGAAGTTTCTCGAGCCCGACGCCTGGGCCTTCTTGATTCGGATAGCCGTAGTTGTTTCCGCGCCACATGTACGCACCGGCGATATAGATGCGCGGCTTGAGGATCCGGATACCCAGACGCGCGTCGAAGTCGAACGTGCGGCCGACGAATGCCGGAACGTTGGTTGCGAAGAGTCCGCCGATCGCGGTTACGAAACCGGCGTTATGCTGCCAGTTGATCTGACGGTAATCTACCTCGACCATCCACGGGATGTTCAGCAGCGGAAATTCTGCCGCACCGCGGATCCGGTACGAGAAACCACCGATGTTGCCGGTACCCGAGTTGCCCGGACTAAACTCGTTGTAAGTCTTCGGGTCAATGATGTAGTCGCCGGCGACAAAGTGATCAAAGAACGGCGTTGCCGCTGGTGCCGGCGTCGCTGTCGGCGGCGGTGGCGGCGGCGGGGGTGCGGGC